>NZ_JBBKBF010000112.1:0-5281 GCF_037892625.1 Phocaeicola sp. ICN-14070
ACCAACTAATATTATCAAAATAAGCTAAATAAATAATCACATTTTATGATAGATAAAAAAGAATCAACTAAAATAAATACCCTAAGGTTTATATGTATTATTTTTTTAGTTTTACTTCATACCCAAATAGGGCATTTACTCACTCCTACAAATACTGATATCATTAATATCCAAAACATCATTAATATCCAAAACATCATTAATATTCCATTCCTTCCAATATTATTTTTTCTAAGTGGATATCTTTTTTTTCAGACAAAAGAAGAAAATAAAGACCGTAGTTTTAGAGATTGGATTATATATACTTATATATATAAAATACGAAGAAGAATAAGAACATTATTAATACCATATATTTTATGGTGCCTTATTGCCATAGTATACAACCATTTCATAAAAAATGATAATTGGCCATGCGGGATAACAAACTTTCTTATACAATTTTGGGATTCAGGTTCAGGGCATCCAATAGGGAAGGCTATGTGGTATATCAAAACTCTAATTTTGTTTTCCTTCTTTTCACCTGTTTATTATATACTTATCAAATACCTAAAAAATGTAATATTATTAATTGCTCTCTTTTTATTCTCATTCAACATAAATATAGACTATCCGTTTTTTAACATTTATCTATTACTCGGATCATATACTGCAATAATGGGATTCTCTCTTGATAAAATCTATAAGAATTTTAATTGGAAGATTTGCCTTATTCTCTATCTTGCAATAAAAATACTAAACCTAAGTATGATATTCCCTACCTTTGTACAAGGTATAAACTTCATGTTATGTTCTATAAGTTTATGGGGAATTATAACAAAATATAATATACCGGCTAGTATTACAATGTCTAGTTCTTTCATATATTTTGTACATCCATATTTTACAGGATTAAGAAATATTTATATTACACATATAAATACTACAAAACTTCTAAATTGTTGCTTTGTTTGGATTATAACCGCAATTTCAGTTTTACTAATATGTTATATTTTATTTAGGATAAGCAAAAGAAAAATGCCTAAAATAATAAGTATACTCATAGGTGATAGATTATAAATAGTTGATTATGAAACGTTTAATTATTGCTGATGTAAAAAGTTATAGCTACAATGGAAAATCAATTGGACACTATTTTTCAGTAGCACAGAATTACCTTGAATTGTATTCAGAAGTTATCATAACAAAAGTAGCTGGTGGCCCTCTTTATTTCTCCCATTTTAATAATTCAGAGGTTTTTGCCCTTCCATATAATTCAATATCAGGAGAAAGTCAACTAAAGAACAAATGGAAAACATTAATGAATTGTAAATATCTATTCAGAAACTCAACCCCACAAGATATAATAGTATTACAACATTCTGGTGCATCCACAACTTTTTTAGGAATCGCATTATTTGCAAAAAAAAATATGAATAATATCTTTGTTATCCAATATGATACAGATTCAATCTCCAATCCTATAAAGAAATTCATATATAAATTAGCCCAAAATAAAATCAAAGGATTTATTTGTCCTAATGAACTCATTGGAAAGTCATATAAAAGACCTTATTGTATCGTTACAGATTATATATATAACCAAACTGAAAGACAAATAAAATTTCAATCCTTAATTGAAAAAAAATATGATTTTTCTATCGTAGGAAGTATAGCTCCTGATAAAGGAGTCATTGAAATGGCAGAATACCTTTCTAAAAGTAAATATAAAACAATTATCGCAGGAAAAGCAAATGAAGAACTTGCAGATAAATTAACCTCAATTGCACAGAATTCTTCTAACATAGAACTACATCTAGGTTTTATTGATATAAATGATTACAACAAGTATATAAAAGAATCACGTTATTGTATTCTAAATTATCGAGGCGTATATTCCAATCGAAGTAGTGGAGTCGCATTGGATATTTTATTCAACGGTATACCTATTATTGGTCATAAATGTAATGCGCTAGAATTCATAGAAGAGGAAAATTTAGGATTCCTTTTTAACGACATAAAAGATTTTAACATTCAATCAATAATGGATGAACAAATATATCGCAAAATACAAAAGAATTTATTATTATATTTAGAGAAACAAAAATCCTACAAAAATACTGTCATAAAATTCCTAAATATCACTCAAAACAATGTATGCTAAAATATATCAAGAAAGAATTATATTCTCATCTAAAGGAAAAACTATTTATAGATTCCTACAATTTATACTCAACTATTGGAGAACCATCCCCTGCCAAATAGCCTATCTAATGTCAAAACAAAAATATTTAGTCAATAGTGACTTCGGCTCATATAATAACATGGTTAAATCTCTTATCTTTGGGAAACATAATCGTAATTTATTCTATCACAGAATGGGAAAAAGTAGTTACATTTATTCGTGGATACTTCGTGGGGAACCTAGTCTAAAAATCCCTTTCAATTGTCCTATTGGGAAACATGCACATTTTGTACATAATGACTGCTGCTACCTAAATGCACAAAGTATCGGAGAGAATTTTATCTGCTATCCACATGTAGTTATTGGAGCAAAAAATTTAATCAAAAATGAGAAACCTATTATTGGAAATGATGTAACAATAGGGACTGGTACAGTAATAGTGGGAAATATAACAATCGGAAACAATGTCACAATCTCAGCAAATTCATTCATATGTAAAAATATCCCAAATAATGCCGTGATTATTGGGAATCCTGCAAAAATTATAAAATTAAATAACCAAAAAGTAAACATTCCACTATGAAAGTTCTATACATAAATCCTGTTTTTCTATCATATAGAATACCTTTTTACAAAAAATTAAAAGAACTATTCAATAATGATTTCTATGTCCTATATTCAACAAAAAGATATATAAAAAAAGGGGTAGAAGATTTATTACCACAAATCAAAATGGCATTAGGCTCAAACGCAATAGAATTTAAGACCGAATTAATCTATGATGTCAACAAAAAATCATTTAACAAATATGATAAAGAAAAAGGTAGAAAAATACCTTTTACATTAGGACTTATTAGAAATATACTAAAAATACATCCAGATGTTCTAATCTCAGAAGGGTTTTATCAATGGACACCTTTCGCTGTAATATATTCATTCATAATGCGAGCTAAATTATTTATTGGATATGAAAGAACGTTACATACAGAAAGAAATACAGGAATTCTTCTGACAACATATAGAAAACTTATCAACCTTTTTGTCACAGGATACTTAGTCAATGGAACAGAAACCCAAAAATATCTTATCTCTATAGGCGTTTCTCCTCAAAAAATATTTATTGGAGGAATGAATGCTGATAGTCGTGGATTAAGAGAGGCAATTGCCAATTATCCTCTTTCACAAAAAAAAATATTTAAACAACAATTTATTAATACAAACGATAATGGACTCATATACCTTTTTTCAGGACAAATAATCGAACGAAAAGGATTAATTTATTTACTAAATGCATGGAAGAAACATATTCTTGTATATCCTAATGATAGACTAATTATTATAGGAGGAGGAAGTCTCCTAAAAAAATACCAGACTTTATTCTCCACTAACAATTCAATTTATTTAGAAGGAAAAATTCCATACAACGAAGTTTATAAATACTATGCAATAGCAGATATTTTTATACTTCCCACATTAGAGGACAATTGGAGCCTAGTTATTCCTGAAGCTATGAGTTGTGGATTACCCGTTGCAACATCCATATACAACGGATGCCATGTAGAACTAGTGAAAAAAGGATACAATGGAATAACATTTGATACCTATAAAGAAGATACCATCATAAATGCACTTGATTATTTCCACCATGTAGATTTAAAAAAGTTTGGTTCTAACTCAATTGAATTAGAAAAACAATTTGATACAGATCATTGTGCATACAGAGTCTTTAATGCAATAAATAACATAACAAAATGGGAAAAAAAATAGCACTAATTTGTAATACCTATATTCGAAATTACGGAAGTATTTTACAATCTCTTGCAACTTTTAAGAAAATATCATCATTAGGATATGAAGTTGAAGTTATTAACTATAAAGACAATCCAGATCGTAAAGCTAAATTGGAGATTATATATCATTTAAAACTCCCATTATTAACAGATCCTACATTTCTAAAAAAGAAATTTAAGAATTCTATATCAGCCATAGGTAATCATGAATACAAAAGAATCGTAGCTGATCGAAATACTATAATGGACCTATTTGTAAATAAACATTTTATATTCAGCAAAAAATGTAATAATATAAATGAAGTAAAAAATATAATCAAAGATTATAACGCTGTAATAATAGGAAGTGACCAATTATGGGGACCTGCAGATATCATACGAGACTATCATACTCTAAATTTTGTCCCAGAGAAAATTTTGAAAATTGCATACGCAACTAGTTTTGGAGTATCTAAATTACCCAAATTCCTAAACAAAAGGACTGCAAATTTTCTTAGAAAAATAAACTATTTATCTGTGAGAGAGGATAGTGGAGCAAAAATTATTGAATCACTGATTAATCTTAAAGTACAAGTTGTAGCTGATCCGACTCTCCTATTAACACAAGATGAATGGAATCAATATATTGATAATAATCCTAGGATACAAGGTAAATACATATTCTGTTTCTTCTTAGGAGATAATGAAGAACAAAGAAACTTTGCGAAAGAAGTAAGCAAAAAAATGAAAATGCCTATCGTAAGCATTCAACATATGGATGAGTTTATAAAATCGGCAACCAATTTTGCTGATATTAATGTAAATGATGCCTCTCCTTCGGACTTCATAAACTTAATCAAATATGCAGAATTAATACTATGTGACTCATTTCATGCATCAATTTTTTCAATTATTTATTCTAAAAAGTTTTTTACATTTAACAGATACAATTCCTCCTCGCCTAATGCAAGAAATTCTCGGATAGATACTTTGTTAAATAAATTAGATTTATCCAATAGACATCTAATTCAAATAAATACTCTTAATATTGAGCAACAATTATCTAGCGAAATCAATTATCAAAAGGTTCATACGAAGCTAAATGCATGGAAAGAGGAATCTTTAAACTATTTGAAAAACTCTTTATTAAATATATAAATATGATTGATATCAAAGATAAAAAAGATTGCTGTGGTTGTGGAGCCTGCTATCAAGCATGTCCAAAAAATTGTATTACAATGGAAGCAGACAAAGAAGGCTTTTTATATCCAAAGGTACAATTAGATTTATGTATAAACTGTAAAATATGCGAAAAAACATGTCCTATTCTTAATTTAAAAGCACAAGA
>NZ_JBBKBF010000113.1:0-4981 GCF_037892625.1 Phocaeicola sp. ICN-14070
CACAAGAAAGCATAAAAGAAGGAGTCTGTCTCATAAATAATGACACAGACGTGAGATTAAATAGTGCTTCAGGAGGCTCTTTTTCTATATTAGCACAATATGTTATAGAAAGAAAAGGAAGTGTATATGGAGCAGCATACGACCAATCTATGAATGTTATAATTAAAAGAATAGATAAATTGACTTCCATATATGAATTACTCGGTTCTAAATATGTCCAGAGTGACACACAGAATATCTATAAAGAAGTAGAGACAGATCTAAGGAATAATTTATTAGTGTTGTACTCTGGAACTCCATGCCAGATTAATGGATTGATTAATTTTCTAAAAAAAGATTATAAGAATCTTATCACGTTCGATTTTGCCTGTCATGGAGTTCCATCTCCTAAAGTATTTAAAAAATATATAACAACATTAGAAACAAAATATAAGAAAAAAATTATTGATTACAAATTCAGAACTAAAATACATGGATACAATGAGAAAACATGTGACTATGCAATGATAAAATTTCAAGATGGAAAAGAAATCTATGCTTGCGAAGCAGGAATAGAAGAAATGTTTATGACAAAGGCTTTTTTTTCCGAAATATCTTCAAGACCATCATGTAGTAAATGTGCCTTTAAAGGAATAAACCATATAGCAGATTTTACGGCATTTGACTGTTGGCACGTAAAAGATATTTGTCCTAAACTAAACGATGACAAAGGAGTCACATCTTTAATAATTAATACAAATAAAGGAAAAACAATTTTTGAACAAATAAAAACAAATACAACGTTTGTAAAAATAGATTTAAATAAAGCGATTTCATTAGATGGAATAAGTCTAATATATTCTATTCCAGCCAATCCACAACGTAATAATTTTTTCAATGATATTGAAAACAAAAACATAGAAACATTATACCATTTATATATAAAAGAAAGAGGCAGAAGAAAAATAAAGAAATTTATAAAAAAAATTTTAGACAAATTTGGTCTATCAACATATTTAAGAAACTTAAAATATAAAATCCAAGCAAAGTGAAAAATATTATCCAAGTTATCACTCATTTTGATTTAGGCGGGGCAGAACGTGTAGCTATTAATATAGCTAAATCAGCAAATCATAAGGAATTTAAACACTATATTATATCTATTCAAAAGACCGACTCAGAATATTCCGAAACATTGAAGGCAGATCTTGAGAAAGAAGGTATAGAATACTATTCCTCACCTATAAAAGCAACAAAATTAGCAATATGTCTATTCCCATTTTGGTTTATACCTATTTATTTAAAGATTAAACCCAATATCATACACTCACATACAGAAATCCCAGATGTATCTCTTTTTCTATTCAGAAAAATAGCGTGGATTTTTTGGAAAATTAGACCTAAATATATAAGGACAATACATAACACCCAATTATGGAATAATTGGAAAATGTTAGGTTCTATTATAGAAAAATATTATATTAAAAACAAATCAAATATAGCAATATCTAATTCGACTAAGACAAACTACGAGAATGCATATCATGACAAACAAATACCTATCGTATACAATGGTTTAGAAGAAACCATACAAAAAGAATTTCCAAACATAAATAAAGAAAAAATAAATATTCTATTTGCAGGTAGATTAGAAGATCAAAAGGGTATCAAAGAACTAATATCAGTCTTTTCAGCTTTTAAAAACAACAATTATTTTCATTTTTATATAATTGGTAATGGGTCATATAAAAATCTAATAAAATCATCATTTAACGATTACGATAATGTGTTTATATTTGAGAAGATATATGGATTATCTCAATATATTGGTTCATTTGACTACTTATTTATGCCGTCTAAACATGAAGGTCTTGCCTTAATGCCTATTGAGGCTAGCTTGGCCCATACACCAAGTATTATTAATCATTGTCCTGGGCTTACAGAAACATTACCTCCTAATTGGCCTTTAGCTGTAAACAACAATTCCATCAATGAATTTATAAAATTAATCAACCAATGTATTGACAATAAAAATTATAAAATACTAGCACAAAAAGCATATTTATATGCAAAAGATAATTTTTCAATAGAGAGAATGCAACAAAAATATGCCAAAATCTATATGAAGTTATGAAGCCTAAAATTCTATTTATAATGCACATGCCTCCTCCTGTTCATGGAGCGGCAATGATAGGTAAATACATTCATGATAGTAAAATTATCAATGAAACGTTTGATTGCTATTATATAAATCTGGCTTTAGCAAAAGACCTACAAGACATAGGAAAAGGCGGATTACGAAAGTTAAGAACCTTCCTTCTACTATTAAGAGCAATCAGAACAAAAGTAAAAGAAATTCATCCTAATATATGTTATGTTACACCTAATTCTAAAGGTGGAGCTTTTTACAAAGACTTCATAGTAGTAGAAATGTTAAAAAAAATGGGATGTAAAGTCATCATTCATTTCCATAATAAAGGTGTATCAACAAGACAAAACTATTTCATTGATAATCTTTTATATCATCGTTTTTTTAAAGGATTAAAAGTCATTCTTTTAGCTGACATTTTATACCAAGACATAAAAAAATATGTCAACATTAACGATGTATTTATTTGTCCCAATGGTATTCCAACTGCTAACCTTCAAAAAATCAATAAAAACAATAAGAGATTTGAAATACTTTTTCTCTCAAATATGATGAGAGAGAAAGGAGTTTGGGATTTAGTCGAAGCATGTAAAATTCTCAAAGAAAAAGGAAATGAATTCCACTGTAATTTTGTAGGTAAATGGAGCGATATTGATGAAAATACATTTAAATCCATAATAAAAAAACATAGTCTAGAAAAATATATAACAGCTTATGGTCCTAAATATGGAGAAGAAAAAGATCCTTTTTTTAGTAAAGCTAATCTTTTTGTCTTTCCTACATTTTACCATAACGAATGTTTTCCTGTAGTATTATTAGAAGCCATGGAATATCAAATTCCATGCATTAGCACTAATGAAGGAGGAATACAACAAATTATAGAAGATGGAGAAACTGGATATATTATAAAAAAGCATTCTCCCATTTTACTAGCTAAAAAAATAAGTACCCTAATAAATGATTCACAATTATGCCAAGAAATGGGCTATAAAGGATATAAAAAATTTTATTCAGAATTCACCTTACAAAAATTTGAAGATAGAATAAAAGAAATATTATTAGCTTATTTCAAAAATAATTACACGAAATAATTATGCAAAATCACGTAGTCATCATGGCAGGCGGAATCGGCAGTCGGTTCTGGCCCATGAGCGTACCGGAATATCCCAAACAATTCATCGATGTGATGGGCGTAGGGAAATCACTGATACAACTCACCGCAGAACGTTTTGAAGGAGTATGCCCGAAAGAAAACTTTTGGGTGGTTACCTCTGAAAAGTATGTCGGCATCGTAAAGGAACAGTTGCCGGAAATCCCGACACAGCACATTTTGGCAGAACCGGAAGCCAGAAATACGGCTCCTTGCATCGCATATGCGTGCTGGAAAATCAAAAAGCAGTATCCGGAAGCAAACATCGTAGTCACCCCTTCGGATGCGCTGGTACTCGACAAGGAAGAGTTCAAACGGTGCATCAGTCAGGCGCTGGAATTTACGGCCCACTCGGAAGCCATCGTTACACTGGGAATGAAACCGACACGCCCGGAAACGGGATATGGATACATTGCCGCAACAGGAGAAGGACAAAACGGAATCTACAAGGTAGAGGCGTTCAAAGAGAAGCCAAACCTGGAAACGGCACAGAAATACGTGGCACAGGGAAATTATTTCTGGAATGCGGGTATCTTTGTATGGAACGTGCAGACCATTACCCATGCCATCGAGAAATATGCCCCACAGATTGCTGGAGTAATGGAGAAGATGGCGCCGGATTTCTACACGGAAAAGGAAACGGAGACCTTGAAAGCGGACTTCCCTACCTGCGAAAAGGTATCCATCGACTATGCCGTGATGGAAAAGGCGGAAGGTATCCATGTACTTCCTGCGGAATTCGGATGGAGCGACCTGGGAAGCTGGGGCTCGCTGCACGGGCTATTGCCGCAGGATGAAAACGGAAATGCCAAAGTAGGCGACAACGTAAAACTGTTTGACTGCCGGAACTGCGTGGTACACGTGGCCGACGAAAAGAAGGTGGTACTGGAAGGTCTGGACGGCTTTATCGTAGCAGAAAAGGACGGAAGGCTGCTGGTATGCCGACTGGCAGAGGAACAACGCATCAAAGAGTTTTCACAGGCATAATTTATAAACCTCATTTTTATTTTTATATGGAAAGAAAAGTAGCATTAATCACAGGTATTACGGGTCAGGACGGATCGTTCCTGGCTGAGTTCTTAATGGAAAAAGGTTATGACGTACACGGCACCATCCGCCGTTCGTCTGTGGATTTCCGCGAACGTATCGCGCACCTGGAAGGAAAACCGAACTTCCACTTGCACTATGCGGACCTGACGGACTCCATGAGTATGTTGCAGGTAGTGAGCAAGGTGCGCCCGACGGAAATCTACAATCTGGCCGCACAGAGCCACGTGCAGGTGAGCTTCGACTCGCCGGAATTTACGGCCAACGTAGACGCTACAGGCGTACTCCGTGTATTGGAAGCCGTACGTCTGTGTGGACTGACAGAGACTTGCCGCATCTATCAGGCATCTACTTCGGAACTGTATGGAAAGGTGGAAGAAGTGCCGCAGAACGAGAACACGCCGTTCCATCCTTACAGCCCGTATGCAGTGGCTAAGCTGTATGGCTTCTGGATTGTGAAAGAATATCGTGAAGCTTACAATATGTATTGCTGCTCGGGTATCTTGTTCAACCATGAATCGGAACGTCGTGGGGAAACTTTCGTAACACGTAAAATTACGCTGGCTGCAGCCCGCATTGCACAGGGAAAACAGGAGAAGCTGTATCTGGGTAACCTGGACTCACTGCGCGACTGGGGTTATGCCAAGGATTACGTG
>NZ_JBBKBF010000114.1:0-4947 GCF_037892625.1 Phocaeicola sp. ICN-14070
AAAGTATAGTTATAAAAACAAGGCTAAAAACTATCAGGATACGGAAGAAAGTAAACTAGTATTACCCAATATCCGACAAAGATTACATTATCAGCTGACTTATTCACCATTGAGTTTTTTGCGGTGGAAAACGGTTGTGGAATATGTGCGTTCGGATGTGTGGAAACGGGAGGCTTCTAACGGTTGGGTATTGGGTAGTAGTATGAAGGTGGATATTCCTCGTCTTTCGTTGCGGACTTCTCTAAGCGGTATCTGGTTTCATACGCAGGATTATGCATCGCGGGTGTATATGTACGAGCAAGGGCTGTTGTATGCGTTTTCTATGATGTCCTTGTATGGAAGAGGAGAGCGATGGGCTTGGACTATGGATTATAATTGGAAAAAGCGTCTGACTTTTCAGGTTAAATGGGGATGGACGCACTATAGAGATCGGTCAACCATCAGTTCGGGAGCAGAAGAAATACAGGGAAACAATAAGTATGATTTACAGTTTCAAGTTCGACTGAAGTGGTGATTTTCTGAAGTAAGGATATAAAAAAAGGAGTACCGCTGTACTCCAACCTTTGTTAACCTTAAATCTAATACTATGAAAAACACAGTACAAAGGTACGGAATTCTGGGAATAATCCAAGTAACTAACCTAAAATATACTGTTTTATAACATGATTTAAAGAAAACTCCTGTTTTGTTAAACTCTATTTGGATTTTAACAGAACAGGAGTCTCTCTTTTAACCTTTTATTTCGCGTTTATTTCTGCGACTTCTCGAGTGGCTACTTCCAGGGCTTCGTTGATATTACTACAGATATTTTCTTCTCCCAGCAATTCGTAGAATCCTGATTTTTCCAGTACCTTATGTACTTTTTCATTAACTCCCGACAAAATGATGTGGATGTTTTCCTTTTGTGACATCTCACACAGGGTGGTAAGGTTGTGTATACCTGTAGAGTCAATAAAAGGAACTTTTCGCATACGGATGATACGGATTTTCGGACGATCGCCCAAACGAGACATGATTTCTTCAAATTTGGTGGCAATACCGAAGAAATACGGACCGTTGATTTCATACACTTCTACACCTTGTGGAATCATTAGGTGTTCTTCGTGTACCTCCAAATCAGATTCGTTGTTCGGATCGATTTCGTCGGTAATTACAGAAATCTTGGTGGTTTCCATTACACGTTTCATGAACAATACGCAGGCAATTACCAATCCTACTTCAATGGCTACAGTCAAGTCGAAGATAACGGTCAGGAAGAAAGTAATAAGCAGGACAGCCACATCCGATTTGGGATTTTTCAACAATCCTTTGAACACTCTCCATCCACTCATGTTATAAGAAACGATAACCAGTACACCAGCCAGACAAGCCATCGGAATATATTGTGCCAACGGCATCAGGAAAAGTAAGATAAGCAATAACACCACTGCGTGTACAATACCGGCTACGGGCGATTTTCCACCGTTGTTAATATTTGTCATGGTACGGGCGATAGCTCCGGTAGCGGGAATACCTCCGAATATAGGTGATACAAAGTTGGCAATACCTTGTGCGATAAGTTCTGTATTTGAGTCATGGCGGTCACCTATAACACCGTCGGCTACTGCAGCAGAGAGCAAAGATTCAATAGCTCCCAATACGGCAATAGTAATGGCTACAGGGAACAGGTTTTTGATAGCTTCCCAGTCAAGTGCCGGAACGGCTGCTTCCGGAAGTTGTGCTTTGATGCTGAAACGATCGCCTATGGTATCGATACAAGTAATTCCTCCATACATTTTCAGGCAGTAAACTCCTACAGTTACCAGAATGATGGCAATTAAAGAGCCTGGAACTTTTTTAGAGAACTTGGGAGTAATGGCAATGATGAATACACTGACTACACTGACAATGACATTCCACCAGTTTACCGTATCGAAGTGATGGAAGTAAAGAATCCATTTTCCGATAAAATCGCCCGGTACTTTTTCACCTTTAAAATCAAGTCCGAAAATATCGGCAATCTGGGTAGTAAAAATGGTGACGGCAATACCACTGGTAAAACCAATGATAATAGGATAAGGAATAAATTTGATAACGGCTCCCAGTTTGAATATACCTAATAATATAAGGAGCACACCGGCCATCATGGTAGCAACCATCAGTCCGTCGATACCGTATTCCTGAATGATACCGTAGATAATTACGATAAACGCTCCGGTCGGCCCACCTATCTGTACTTTACTTCCACCTAAAAAAGAAATGATAAAGCCGGCTACAATGGCGGTAATGATACCTTTTTCCGGACTTACTCCAGAGGCTATACCAAAGGCAATGGCCAAAGGCAAAGCTACAATTCCCACAATGATACCTGCCATCAGGTCGGTCATAAAGTCGGCCTTGGTGTAAGTTTTCATCATTGTGAAAAGTTTTGGTCTAAATTCTAATCCTTTCATCTATCTTAAAAATGTTACTAATTTAAAAAGAAGCACAAAAGTATATATTTTCTCGAATTTAGACGATTTTTCTGTTGATTATATTTTAAAATATTTTCTGAAATAGAAATTTGAATTATTATTTGTTTCTTATTCAATGTATATGAGATAGGATAAGGGATATTTTAGAAGTTATTTTCAAGAACTTTTTCTCCTTCAAATTTGTTTTATGAATAAATCTAGGTTTTATTAAAGCGTTAATAAAATAGAAAATAAAATTGTAATCGTTTCAAATTTGAATAAAATTACCACCTTTGCAATGTGAACTTAAAAACGTAATTTATTCATCAACTTAATAACTAATAGATATGGGAAAAAGCATTAAAGGAACAAGAACTGAGAAAAATTTGGCAATCTCTTTTGCTGGTGAATCACAGGCAAGAATGCGTTATACTTATTTTGCCAGTGTAGCAAAGAAGGAAGGCTTCGAGCAGATTTCTGCTATTTTTATGGAAACTGCTGATCAGGAAAAGGAACATGCCAAGAGAATGTTCAAGTGGTTGGAAGGTGGAATGGTAGAAATTACTGCCAGCTATCCTGCCGGCGTAATCGGTACTACATTGGAAAACCTGAAAGCAGCTGCAGCAGGTGAAAATGAAGAATGGAGCTTGGATTATCCGAAATTTGCTGACATTGCAGATGAAGAAGGTTTCCCGGCTATCGCTAAGATGTATCGTGAAATTGCTGTTGCTGAAAAAGGACATGAAGAAAGATACCTGGCTTTCGTGAAGAATATAGAAGATGATAAAGTATTCAAGAAAGATGTAGAAGTGGTATGGCAGTGCCGTAACTGTGGATACATTTATGTAGGTACAGAAGCACCTGAAACATGTCCGGCTTGCTTGCATCCACAAGCTTATTTCGAAGTAAAGAAAAATAATTACTAATCCATTTTGATTGCATAAATGACAGAAGAGGGCTGTGGCTGTTTTTCAGTTACAGTCCTTTTTTGTTTCAGAGAGTCAGGTTTACAAAATACCTATTTCAAGGTATTGTATACCTTGCAGGAACTTCTCATTTTTGTATATCAGAATTTTAAAATGATAGGAATATGAAAATTAAATCAATTACAGGTCGTGAAATACTCGATTCGAGAGGCAATCCTACTGTAGAAGTAGAAGTGAGACTGGAGTCTGGAATCATGGGGCGTGCGTCTGTACCCTCAGGAGCTTCTACTGGTGAACATGAAGCACTCGAGCTTCGTGATAAAGATGCCAAGCGTTACGGAGGTAAAGGTGTGTTGAAAGCTGTATATAATGTAAATAATGTAATTGCTCCGGCCCTGGAAGGATGGTCTGTGCTGAATCAGCGTGGAATTGACAAAAAAATGTGTGAACTCGATGGCACGCCTACCAAATCCAATCTCGGGGCCAATGCCATTTTGGGAGTTTCTTTGGCAGTGGCAAAAGCGGCAGCTGCTTACTTGAACATTCCTTTATATCGTTACATTGGAGGAGTAAATACTTTTGTGATGCCGGTACCGATGATGAATATTATCAATGGAGGTTCACATAGTGATGCACCCATTGCTTTCCAAGAATTCATGATTCGTCCGGTAGGTGCACCTTCTTTCCGTGAAGGTTTGCGTATGGGAGCGGAAGTTTTCCATGCCTTGAAGAAGGTGTTGCACGACCGTGGATTAAGTACGGCTGTAGGAGATGAAGGTGGTTTTGCTCCGGCATTGAACGGAACGGAAGATGCGTTGGAATCTATTTTGTCGGCCATTCAACTGGCAGGATATGTACCAGGAAAGGATGTGATGATTGGAATGGACTGTGCTTCTTCTGAGTTTTATAAGGATGGAGTATATGACTATACGATCTTTGAAGGAGTCAGTGGTCAGAAACGTACTTCAGATGAACAGGTGGCTTATCTGGAAGAACTAATCAATAAGTATCCGATTGACTCTATAGAAGACGGTATGAGTGAAAATGACTGGCAGGGATGGAAGAAACTGACGGAGCGGATTGGAGATCGTTGTCAGCTTGTAGGAGATGACTTGTTTGTGACCAATGTGGAATTCTTATCGAAAGGTATAGAAATGGGATGTGCCAATTCCATTCTTATCAAAGTAAATCAGATTGGTTCTTTGAGTGAGACACTCGATGCTATTGAAATGGCCCATCGCCATGGGTATACTACGGTTACTTCTCATCGTTCCGGCGAAACAGAAGATGCCACCATTGCGGATATTGCAGTAGCTACTAATAGTGGTCAGATAAAGACTGGGTCATTAAGCCGTTCCGATCGTATGGCGAAATATAATCAGTTGCTTCGTATCGAAGAAGAATTAGGTGAATTAGCTGTATATGGATATAAGCGTATAAAGTGAATCTGGTGTAATATTAGGTGAATGTGAAATGCAGAAGCGGAATCGTTTCTGCATTTTTTGTATTTAATATGTAATTTGTTAACCGCATTGAATATTTCGTCTTGGTGGTTAATGTATGTTGTAAAACATTGTTTTTTAGCTTTA
>NZ_JBBKBF010000115.1:0-4921 GCF_037892625.1 Phocaeicola sp. ICN-14070
GTAAAATTGTCATGGCGGAAAATAGAATGCTTACGCATTATGTGACGGCGGTCGCTATTTTTTTAGGATTGCCTTAGTAGTAATATTTTGAACAGGAAAAGAAGTGTTTTTTCTTTTATTGTTCAAATTATTGCTATATTGCAGTATGGATAGACAATTAAGTGAAATAGGAAACATTCCAGTAACGACTTCAATCATTGAATCGTTATATCCGGAACTGAAGTCTGCTAGTAAGAAAGTAATCTGGCTCGAAAAACAAGGGGTTATCATCAGATTGAAGAGAGGACTTTATGTGATTAACCCAGAACATTCAGGAAAGACTTTATCGAGTGAGTTGATTGCCAATCATATCTATACTCCTTCGTATATTTCAATGTCTACAGCACTACGATATTATGGACTTATACCTGAGGCTGTATGTGTTAATCAATCAATGACTGTAAAACATTCCCGAAGCTTTCAAACTCCAGTAGGCGGTTATAACTACAAGTATATTTCGAGAAAGGCTTTTCCGATAGGAGTAAGGAGTATGAATAAAGGTGACTATGCATTTCTTATTGCATCACCGGAAAAAGCTTTGTGTGATTTGATTGCTAATTCCTCAAAAGTCATTCTTCGTTATATGAAGGATGTAGAGATATATCTTGAGCAGGATATTCGTATGGATATGGATGAGTTCTATAATATGGACGCAACCATATTTGAAGATTATATTAATGTAGGCAAAAAGCCTGATTCAATTTCGACACTTTTAAAATTCTTAAGACGATGAACTATTCGATAATATGCCCTCCCGTTATGACTTGACAACGAAGTGAAGCCAGGGTAGGACCGAAATCCGTTCTTGGGAAGCTTTGCTTTATTCTTCTTTTTCCCCTTGCTGAAGATATCGCCGTAATTATGTTTTTAGTATTAGTATTCGAAGTAGATTTTTTTTGGATAAAATATCTATCAACATATCATAAAATAATGATAAATTGTTATATTTGCATATTATATGATAGGTTGAGGTATGGTAAAAACAACAATGGGCACAAAGTTGCCAAGAAAATTAGAGCAGAAGATGCAGATAGTTGGTGAGCAGATCAAGCTGGCTAGACTTCGCAGGAATCTCAGTGTCGCTCAGGTAGCTGAACGTGCCACCTGTTCGCCTCTGACGGTTTCACGTATAGAGAAAGGCACACCGACTGTGGCAATTGGTATTTATCTAAGGGTGCTTTATGCACTTCAGCTGGATGATGATATTCTGCTGCTTGCAAAAGAAGATGCAATGGGAAAGGCCTTGCAGGATTTGAGTCTTAAGAAACGAGAAAGAGCATCCAAAAAAGAATAAGCGATGAAGAAACTTTATGTATTTGCCGATTTCGATTGGCTGAAAGAACCAAGGCTCGTTGGAGAGTTAAGTTACGAATCACTTCGAGGCTCTGACAGCTATGGATTTTGTTATAGTAATGAGTGGTTAAAGGATTATGGTAGTCTGTTTCTTAGTGATGATTTGAATAATTATCCAGGTCAGCAGTACACGGCTCCTGATAAGGATATTTTCGGATGCTTTTCTGATGCTCTTCCAGACAGGTGGGGACGTACATTGATAAATCGTAGGGAGCAGATTTTGGCAAAGGATGAAAAACGCTCGGTGCGTAGGCTTTCTTCGTTTGACTATCTTATAGGAATTGAAGACTTTTCTCGTATGGGAGGTTTCCGTTTCAAAGAATCCATGGATGGAGACTATATTAATGCAAGCGAAACCTTGCGCATTCCTCCATTGACAGACATACGTGAGTTGATTGCAGCCAGTTCTGAGATAGAGAAAAGCGAAGAAGAGGACCAACTTCCTGAAATGCGATGGATTGCACAGTTGGTGCAGCCGGGCTCCTCTCTTGGTGGAGCACGTCCAAAAGCAAGTGTGCTTGATGAAAACAAGAATCTTTGTATAGCAAAGTTTCCGTCCCGTAAGGATGATTATGATGCAGGTCTTTGGGAACATTTTTCGCATCTTTTGGCAAAAAAAGCTGGGATCAATGCAGCGGAAACAAGAGTAATCTCCACAAATGATAAATATCATACTTTGCTTTCCCGACGATTTGACAGACGAGAAGATGGTAAACGTATACACTTTGCTTCAGCCATGACACTTTTGGGGTTGAATGATGGAGCTAATGCCAATACAGGTAATGGTTATTTGGATATTGTTGATTTTATCATTCAAAACTGTACCAATGTGGAAGATAATCTGAAAGAGCTGTATCGTAGGGTGGCATTCAACATTTGTATCGGTAACACAGATGATCATTTCCGTAATCATGGTTTCCTTCTGACTGTCAAGGGATGGACTCTGTCACCGGCATATGACATGAATCCTACCGTAAACGAATATCAGAGTCTGCTGATTAACAGCTATACCAATAAATCGGATCTGAAAGAATTGTTGGATTCTTGTGAAGAGTATATGCTTCCGAAAGAGACTGCTGGGCAAATCATCGGTGAGGTGTTGAATGCAGTTATGGAATGGAGAACATTAGCCACGAAATTGGGAATTGCGAAAAATGAGCAGGAACGTTTTGCTGCGGTTTTTGAGAGGCAAATACTATCTTATGATAGAAATAAAGAAAAATAGACAAAAAGATAGATACAAGAATAAAGTTATAAAGTCGGTAATAACAATGATTTACTGCCGACTTTAACTTTATTTTTGCTATAAGGCAAAATATTATCTTATTTCGTAGAACTCCATAATGTCAAGCATTTTAAATAGAATCCCATCAATGTTGCTATGCCAACTCTGGTGAAAGTGTCCATAGCACCAATGGGTAATATTTTGGTTCTCTTTGAGCATATGATAGATAGAATCCATCGTATACCGTTCTTGCTGAACATCTACTGTCAGTTGTGTATCATCATTGGCCCATCTGTAAAGCCCGTTCTTATTTTGTAATTCACAAAATGACGGTGAAGTATGAGTTATAACAGTGTCGATAATCTGTTCTACCATTATTCTTTTTAGCAGTTCAACATTGAAAACAGGCTTTTCATTTGGCCAATAATAGTTCCTTTCATAGATTCCTTTACTTAAATCTTGAGATGATTTATGGCACTTCTTCTGTAGTTGTTCCCATGCGTTAATTCTGTATGAGCGGTCAATGGATATTGCTCCTCCAATGCAGAGTAATGTGTGTCCACACGCTTTTACGATGGAATAGTCTGGAATGGCAATAAACCTTTTATACTTGAACGTACAACCGTCGAAATAGGCAGGATTGTCGTGATTACCTCTGACGAAAAAAATCCAGTTGTTCGCCTCATTCATACGCTTGGTGTTCTTCTTGACAATATTTTCATAATAGCCTCTGTTTTCAAAACCAAATCCGCAGTCTCCAGCCACAATGAGAAGCGTATTTTCCATCTTATATTGCATGCACATTTTGTTCACGAGAAGATTGAAATCTCCGTGAATATCTCCAGAAATGATGATGGACTTGCATTCCGGAAATTCATATATGTTATAGTCTATATTATTCATGTGGTATGTTTTTCCAATACGGAAGAAGCATTTGCAGAATGAATGCTACAACTTCTGAGTAAGATAAATCTTTGTACAGATTGATTTTCCGTAATTTTTATTTTGTTCCTCACTCATAGTTTAACTTGCAAATAATCCTCAAGGATTGTGCCCACTCGGAGTTGTTTGGCATAATCCAATAATTTACTTATATTTCGTTCTGGTCGTACAAGATAGTTATCTATGATTTCTGAACATACATCCATACCTATCTTATTCCTAAACTTAATGGCATCACATACGCATCGTTCTATGTCGTAGATCCTGATATTGTAACCCTCCAAAAACATCTTGCTTACACCAATCTCCAGTATAGAAGCTGTATAGTGGTGAAGCTCTATTGAGGGAAATGAAGGTGTTACTACTTTTCGGTCCCTTTTTATGGCTATATGATAGGCTTGAGGCATAGTAGTCGTAAGCTGGTGTATGCTTCATGCAGACCAGGAGCAAAGGATTCCACCTGGTATAATCGCTTCTATGTCAATCATGCTGTTTGAAAGTTGGTCAATGTTGGCATACAACCCTCATCGAATCTGTATCAGTTCGCCTTGGCGTACACTTTCCAACATTTTGTAATAAGCAGCACGTCCTTTTTCCTTCATGTCAGCAGATGATATGTATGAATTAAGTTTCTTCATTGCTTGTCATCTGAATCTGTACAAAAATACCACAAATATTTATGGGTGTGGTATCTTTGTACAGGGAAATATTCAAAAATCATAAATTTCACTTTATGATTTTTGTACTAAAGATGCTTTCCAGTAAAGAAAAGAATGAACATATTTTACAATGACTTACGTTCGTAAATATACACATCATATATTAAATCCATTTTTAGGTTTATGTCTGATACCTCTAAGTATTTGTTCGGACTGTTCTTGATAAGTAAGAGGCTGATTTTGTTTCTTTCCAGTCTCTATCCATTTAAGTAGTTCGTCTTCATAGAAATATAGCTTCTTACCTCGTTTGTAAACCGGAATAAGGCCTGTGCGAACTAGTCTATAAATTGTAGGCTTTGCCTTTTGGACTATCTGACAGGCTTTATCAATGTCTACTAATTTATGTTTAGGGTCATCTTTTTGTGGCTGCATAGTCATTAGTAACTGGTAAATTTTCTCTACTTGTTCCGTTAAGTAGCTTACTGCTTGTGGTAGATTGTCAAAAGTGATAGGTTCTTTTCTCATTGTATCTATTTTTTTAGATGATTGAATTTAGTATAAAGGTCAAACACGGATTGTTATGTAATCAATTTGATTTGTTGTGATTGACGGATAATACGAATTTATAATGATTTAAAACGATAGTTTTATTCTTTTAAAGAGATTTTGTTTGCTGTTTCACGTTTCTTGGAATTGACCAAAT
>NZ_JBBKBF010000116.1:0-4629 GCF_037892625.1 Phocaeicola sp. ICN-14070
CTATACTTTATTAACATATCCAGTGAATTTAACGGTGAATAAGATGCTTGAAACACTCCTTCCATTCCTATGGTCTTTTTCTTATCTACCAAGTAACGATACCATGGAAAATAAAATAAATCACCATAACATAACAATTTAATCTTACTTAACAGGCTTGTTTCCAAACCAATAAAAAGTCCAGTTTCATTTTGTAACCTAGAATTCTCTCCAAATCCGTTTGCGTATAAACTCTGGTATTTCTTGTCATAGTATCTGTTGATAACTATCAAGAAAGTATTCACAACCGGTGAATAAATCAGTTGATTCAACGTGGCAATCTTTCCCTGCTTATCTACTGCCGTTTCACCAGAGAATACAAATTTCCCTTTATACCATTTATAATTCACTCCTACGTTATAGAAATATCTTCCACGAGGATAATAACGATTGTACAACCGCTCCGTCGGATTTAACACCTTGTTGAAAACATTATAAACAGCTGTAAATCCACCTTCAAAATATTTACCATCATAAGTTAAATTACTACCAACTAAGGTGTTGAATACGGCATTCTTCTTTTCCATATCTTTCTTCAAACGATGATAGCCATCAGTTTTCAACGTAGTTATACACTTATTATCCACCGTAGCATCCTTATTACGGAAAGAAACAAAACCTGTCAATAACCAGCGATTCTTCCATTTCCAGGAAGCACCTGCTCCCTGCAGATAATTCGCTTCATTCATCGAAGTATATTTGCTCAATCCTTTCCCTGCACGATTTAATGTGGAAAAGGAAGTGTATTTTCCCATACTAAACCCCATGTTCATTACCAGTCCATATCCAAAACTGGCTTTGTAGTTTCCTAATACCAGCGTATGCAACTTGCCGAAATCATTTAACTGAACAGAGGCATTGTAAAAATCGAATCCTTTCCGGTTATAAAGACTGAAGAACGGTTCTCCCGCATCCTTTTCTGCGGCCAAACTTACATAAACTTTCTGCTGAAACTGAAATTTATATCTCAGGTTCAAATAATACGGATCTCCATAATACCGTTTCGAAGCAAATTTCTCTTCTTCACCCAAGGGAATATCCGCATACCCCGCCTTTTCATTTAAAGGAATATCTGTCCGCATCCATACTTCCTGCTTATTGTATTTCCACAAGTTTTTCCAGGAAAACGCCCGTTTTTCCACCGAGTTACCCACATATACAAAATCCTTTAAGAAAGTTTGTGTCTGTTTATCCATTCCTTTCACTCCCCATAATTCATTCAAACTGACCAACGGTCCATATTTATACACATAGTAAAGAATATTTTCCACCATTTTATCTGATAAGAAAGGCAATTGTTCTAGCTCTTCCTTCGTTACCGTATTAATATTAAACGGATGTTCAGCCAGTTCACTCAAGTTTTCATACAGTTCTTCCCAAGAAGACAAATTTGCCTCTTCTCCAATCTGTTCCTCCCATTCCATCCAGGAAGACTGGGCACATACATTTAAACAGATTAAAAATGCTGATACACAAAGAGAAATACACTTTTTCCACATGTTATTCACCAGGTTATACACATACTATAAATACGTTAATTATATCACGTAATCTGAATATTATTTCTATTTTTGCGGGCATGAAGACATGTTTTTACATACTCATCTTCTTTGGGCTAAGCTTCCTTTCAGAAATTCATGCCCAACAAGTATCTCCTGTTACATCCGGTAAAGGATACAGAGTTCCCGTATGCGTTTATGAAGGAGACACTATACCTTGTATAACGCTGAAAAACATTTACGTTTACCCCAAACTCAAGTTTAAAAACAAAAGACAAGAAAGATATTACTACAAATTAGTACGGGATGTGAAAAAAACACTTCCTTTGGCCAAAGAAATCAAGCGGGCAGTCATCGAGACATACGAATACATGGAAACGCTCCCCAACCAGAAAGCCAAGGAGCAACACATGAAAATGGTAGAAAAAGGATTGAAGGAACAATACACCGCCCGCATGAAGAAACTGACTTTTTCACAAGGAAAGCTGCTTATCAAACTGGTGAACCGCGAATGCAACCAATCATCTTATCAGCTGGTGAAAGCTTTCATGGGACCTTTTAAAGCGGGATTTTATCAGGTATTTGCAGCCTTATTCGGGGCCAGCCTAAAAAAAGAATACCATCCTGAAGATGACGACAAGATGGTAGAAAGAGTAGTTACACTTGTTGAGAACGGACAATTATAACTATGTAAATCAATAAATTAACAACATATTAATAAGATATTCACAGGTAGTGTTCAACGCAATTTGAACAGTTTATGTGCAAATTCCCATATCATAATGCCTGCCGTTACAGACACATTCAGTGAATGCTTTGTACCGAACTGAGGTATTTCAATACAACCGTCGCACATGTCTACCACTTCCTGCTGCACACCTTTCACTTCATTTCCTAATACAATGGCATATTTCCGGCCTTTCTCCAGTACCAGTTCATCCAGTAGTGTACTTCCGGCACACTGTTCGATGGCCAGCACTGTATATCCGTCATTATGAAGTTCATTTACAGCATCTTGCGTATGCTTAAAATACTTCCAGTCCACTGTATATTCCGCTCCCAAGGCCGTTTTGTGCATTTCCGGATGAGGAGGTGTAGCCGTAATGCCACAAAGATAAATACAGTTCACCAGAAACGCATCAGAGGTACGAAACACCGCACCTATGTTATGCAAACTGCGAACTTCATCCAGCACCACTACCAACGGCAACTTATCTACTTCCTTAAACTCCTCCACCGTCAGGCGGTTCATCTCTGTAATCTTCAGTTTTCTTAATTCAGACATTTTTCGTATATTTGGTATGCGTTTGTCTGCAAAGATAAAAACTATATTCATAACCTTGTTGAAAACGGTGGAAAAGGTGTAAAAAACGCGCGCATAGAAAATGAAAATTATTTCTTGCATTATTCCACAAATAGATTATAGCACGCTCAAAACCAACAATCCAAAAAAGTTAGAGATAATTTTCACTGACAGTTTAAACACATTCTTCCCGAATTTTCAGGAATGAATACACGAAAAGTTTTTAACTTTGCAACGTATCAACAAATTGTTAATAGTATAGATAAAATCAAAATTATCAATACGTAAGCATGTTTATCAGTTATTCATATCCTTCACCCGGATGCTGATAACGGAAAAACAAAAAAAAGGGTGTTATTTTTACTAACATTATTAACGGGATATTATCAGTATCATTGTTTCTTTTAAAAAGAAGAAAAAATATAATCTAATAATGAAGAAAGAAGAATGGTTGAAAAAGGGTTATGTGGATGAACCCGTAGAAAAAGCGCTTGACCTGAAAGCGGAGATCAAAAAACTGTGTCGTGAAAAAGATGCCGTAATTCTGGGCCACTACTACCAGGCTGACGAAATACAGGAAATAGCAGACTTCATTGGAGACAGTCTGGCACTGGCTCAGTGGGCTGCCAAAACGGATGCAAAGATTATTGTGATGTGCGGAGTACACTTTATGGGTGAAACCGCCAAGATACTTTGTCCGGACAAAAAAGTGTTGATTCCCGACTTGAATGCCGGATGCTCTTTGGCTGACAGCTGTCCGGCTGATAAGTTTGCTGCTTTCGTAAAAGACCATCCCGGTTACAAGGTAATCTCGTATGTCAATACAAGTGCTGCCGTCAAGGCGGTGACTGACGTGGTAGTGACATCGACCAATGCCCGTCAGATTGTGGAAAGTTTCCCGGAAAATGAAAAACTGATCTTCGGTCCTGATAAGAACCTTGGAAATTACATCAACTCAATTACCGGACGTCAGATGCTGTTATGGGACGGTGCTTGCCATGTACATGAGAAATTTTCTGTGGAAAAGATTATCGAATTGAAAAAGCAGTATCCCGATGCACAGGTATTGGTTCATCCGGAATGCAAGGGGGCTGTGGCCAAATTAGCAGACAAAATCGGTTCTACAGCCGGATTGCTGAAATACGCTATGGCCAGCGACAAGAAAGACTTTATCGTAGCCACAGAAAGCGGTATTCTGTATGAGATGCGGAAAAAATGTCCGGAAA
The DNA here is from genome assembly GCF_037892625.1 of Phocaeicola sp. ICN-14070. Lineage (NCBI taxonomy): Bacteria > Pseudomonadati > Bacteroidota > Bacteroidia > Bacteroidales > Bacteroidaceae > Phocaeicola > Phocaeicola sp. ICN-14070. Next base: position 4,068 of record NZ_JBBKBF010000116.1, read on the forward strand.
AGAACTTTATTCCTGCGCCTCCTGAAGACAGCACCTGCGCTTGCAACGAGTGCAACTTCATGCGCCTGAATACGCTTGAAAAGTTGTACAATACCCTGAAATACGAATGGCCGGAAGTCAATGTGGACGAAGCCATCGCTCAGGAAGCCATTAAACCTATTCAGAAAATGTTGGAAATATCTGCCAAGTTGGGACTTTAAAAAGTCTCAGCTTGCTTGTTAATGGCTTTTAAAGCGAGAATACGGCTTCTTAATGTATGTTATAAAACACATGTAAACGCACACAAAACTTGCATAATTCCAGAAAGTCCGTACCTTTGCATCGTGTTTTTCATAGTATTAGATTTAAGGTTAACAAAGGTTGGAGTTCAGCGGAACTCCTTTTTTTATGTCCATACGTTTCTTCTTTTCCTCAATATCGTGTGAAAAATGTGCTGATGCAAATGCGATAAATCAAAAATGAATCATCGTTTTTTATGTTTTCCGGAGCTGAACCTTACGTTTCCGGTAAGAAAAACGTATGTTTCTGCTTCCGAAAACATAGGTTTCTCATAAGTGAAACG
>NZ_JBBKBF010000117.1:0-4586 GCF_037892625.1 Phocaeicola sp. ICN-14070
ACGGTATTCATGGGAATTGTCAACATCCTGTTCACTTTGTTAGCTGTCTTTACTGTAGAAAAGTGGGGACGCAAGCCTCTGCTCATTTACGGTTCCATTGGTATGGCCATCGGTGCACTCGGAGTAGCCCTCAGCAATGCCGCGACTGGCATCAGCCCTATGGTACCCGTCATCAGCATCATGGTCTACAGTGCATCATTCATGTTCAGTTGGGGGCCTATCTGCTGGGTGCTCATCGCAGAGATATTCCCTAACACCATCCGTGGCGCAGCCGTAGCCATCGCTGTCGCTTTCCAGTGGATATTCAATTTCATCGTCTCATCTACCTTCCTGCCCATGTACAACATGAGTGCCGGTGATATGGGCGATAAGTTCGGCCACATGTTTGTGTATGGACTTTATGGAGCTATCTGCATCATCGCAGCCATCTTTGTATGGAAATTAGTACCGGAAACAAAAGGTAAAACCCTGGAAGACATGACACGCTTGTGGAAAGAACGGCAGAAATAAAGGTAAAACGAAAAAAGGCTTTCAGAAATTCTGAAAGCCTTTTTTAGTAGCGGGACCCGGGATTGAACCGGGGACCTCATGATTATGAAACGCGTATAACGCATTATCTTCCTGTTTCTTATAATCCTATAACATAACACATTACACGTATTCTCGAGGGCAAATATAATGTTTTATTTTCATCTATAATCATCCTATTTCTTCTATTTCCTCTCTATTTGTGCGATTCTTGTGCAAAAGCTAAAATTATTTCTCTAAATGAGAAACTTGCGTATTTCAAATTTCTTATCTTTTAATTGGCAGTGGAACTCTTTATCATACATTACTCCTCTATCCTTCACTTTCTTTTTAGGTAATTTATACTCATGCACACTGATTAATCTGATTTGGGGAATTATTGATACATTATAAATTCTATTAATAGTGTTAATCACATAATCCACAAAACATTTTGAAGCTTTGAGCTGAGGAAGGGTTTGGTCTTTACCTTTCTTTAATTCAATAATCAATATAAATAGTTTTCCTTTTGTTTCTGTAAATAAAATATAATCACTTACACTACAAACCGACTTTTTTTTAGCAAAAAAAGGGAACAAGCCACCTTTATATTCTTTTTTCAATTGTTTATCATACTTATACAATAAAAATTTACAACCAGTAGAATCTATAGGAATTTTCATATTTACACTTCCTTCTTCTAATATTGTTGTTTTATTACATAAAAAATCTTCGTGTAAAGTATTATTGATTTTTTCCAAGTTACTCATTATCACCATATTTTAAAGCATAAAACAAATCCTCAGAAACATCATTAAGTTTATCTATTGTGTTATCAATAGAAGGAACATCAAATCCAAAATCACTTACAGGTAGTTCTTTTGTTGCAACTGTTGTCTTTGTTTTAAAATCAAAGTAATAAGCCTTTACTTCATTTTTGTCAATATATTCATAAGTTGAATACCCATACTTTTCACGTAATTGTCCAACTTCTTCATTATTGTTTGATAACATGATTAAGTTATTTAATTCTCTTACAATATAATCACTATGTGTACTAATTAATAAACGAAATCCATTATTTATCAATCTAGCAAATAATCTTGTAAGTATAACTTGATTATCTGGATGCAAATTTAATTCTGGTTCATCAATAATTATCAAATCATTCTTTTTCGCTAAGTATTTAAGATAAAAGACTAAACTTGATAATGTTTTTACAATGGAAGCAGTAAGGTGAATCGGTAGTTTTTTTGATTTTGCTTTATTGGAAGTAAATTGAACTTCTCCTTCATTAGAAACAGAAACTTTTCCTTGTAATAATTCTTCTTCTATTTCTATTGCAAAATCCTTATAATCTCCATCTTTTTTCTGAAGATTGTTCATATCTTCAGCAATTTCAAGTCCATCTCTAATCGGTAAAGGATAACGAGTTGTTCGTTTAAAAAGGAAATCGAATGGGTCTATTTTCTTTGTTGACAAATCTTGCATTTGGTCAACTAACATATTTCTCTTTATAGATAACTCCTTACTAAATGTGTATATAGAGTTGCGTTCAACAGGAAATATAATAGATTTTGTTATTGGATAGAACGCCAAAGATGAATATATTCCTGTCAATAACATAAATTGGATAAACCCTATAGAGTTATCAGAAATTTTATCTGTAGAACTCATAGATATTTGTATATCCAATGATTTTTTTTCTTTTTTTATTTGTAATGAAAATTGATTTTGTTCAATTTTCCCTTCTATACTTTCTTCAAGTATTTTATTAAAAAAATTATCTTTAGATGTTTCAAAGCCAATAGAGAATGATGGAAAATATTTAATAGCTTGGTCTTTTGATATTCCAAAAATCTCATTTAAATTTTCTTCTATATGTTTTATTGTGTTATTACGATATTTCCAAATATCTTCTTTATCGATTGTCAGAATTAACTTTTTCTCCTCTAAAAGAGATTTTAACTTATCATCTTGAAGAAACATTGGTTCAAAATTCCTCCCTGAAGTAAGCGCGTAGATTATATAGGAAACATAAGTTTTCCCAGTATTATTATGACCACAGAAGACAGTTAGTCTCTTATTTAAATCTATTGTAGTTTCTTTTATTGCGCCTAGGCCTTTAATATTTATTTTCATACCAATCAATTTATCAATAGCAATATTACAATATAATTGATTTTACAAAAATAGAGTTTTTATTCATAAAATCATAAATATATGGTAATTTATAATTAATGAAATTATACTCCAAGCACTATATTTGCATCAATGTTGAGCTTTTTACTAATATCACGAGCAACCTTCAAAGTAGGCTCGCAACGACCGGTCAAATAGTCGCTGACACGTGATGGGCTAACCCCAAGAAGTTCTGAAAGTTTCGCCTGATTAAGTCCCATTTCATACATTCGCAACTTTATAACATCTATCAATGAAGGAGACTTTATCGGGTAGTGTTCATCTTCATACTCCGATACAAGTTCAGACAATAAATCAAGCTCTATCAAGTTCTTGTCAGTGAGTGGTGTATTGTCGTCGGTCAAAGGCAGAAGTTCTTCAATTCTTTCCATTGCTGCCCTATAAGCTGTTTCATTCTGAATCTTTGCCATACTATATATTTTTTGCATCTATCAAATCATATTCCGCGTGAGTACCTATAAATCTAATCAGTACCGTTTTTATTGTAAACTTAACAACCACTATCAAACGATGGTTGTTTCCTCTTATATTGAACACATAATGCTGGTTACCTACACTGTCAACGCTGTTAAACATCTTCTTTATATCAGAAAAGCATGTCCACTCTGCTTTTCTCACTTTCTGAAACCAATCTTCAAGTGCAGTTTCTGCATCAGGGTGTTCTGTATAGTATTCAACGATTTTACTTCTTGCTATGATTCTCATAATCAATTGAGTTTGTACAAATATATATATTATATTTTGAAATACAAAATATTCTACCGAATTTCAGTAGAAATAATATTCTTAATTTAATGAGAGTTCTAAAACGATGCGTTAAAGCAGTTTGAAAATAGCTTTCAAAATCTTTCAACACTCCATTCAACTTATATTTTCCAAAAATAAAGGATATATAGCAGGTAAGCAATTCCGCTTACAATTAATCCCTTAGAACATGATTAAAGTAGTAAAAAATGGAGTTGTTGTATCTGTATTGCTTGATACACGCACAGTAAACAAAGAAGGAACTTATCCTGTAAAAATAAAGGTATATTTTCAGGGAAAACCAAAGTATTACCCAACAGGAATCTGCATGAGCACTAAAGAAGAGCTTGAAGAGGTTCTTGAAAGTAAGTCGAAAAAGAATATTGAAATACAGGATATAATCGGTAAAGAGTTGAGCCGGATTTTAAAGAATGTTGATATTCTTGTAGAACGTGGAACTTTCTCTTTCAGCAATCTGAACAATATGCTCGGTAAAAATATCGGAGGAAGTTTGAATGAAATGATTTCCGCAAAGATTAAAGAACTTGAGAATGAAGAAAAGTTTGGTTCTTCTGCCTTTTATAAAGGAACTCTTTCTCTACTCAAACGTTACATGAAACACGATGTTCCTATAAAGGAAGTAACAGTTGAATGGTTAAACGGTCTTGAGAAATTCATATTGAAAACAGCAAATCAGACAACTGTAGCGATGAACATGAGAAACATTCGTGCCACTATGAATATAGCTAAACAGGTGGGAGTTATCAGAGAATCAGATTATCCTTTCGGCAGGGGCAAATACCAGATTAAAGAAGGTTCAGGAAAAAAGAAAGCACTCAACAAGAAACAGCTTAAAGCCATTGCAGAATATAGTGATGGAAGCATGACTACCGAATTTTATCGTGATTTATGGCTGTTTATTTACTTCTGTAACGGTCTGAATGTTGCAGACCTGATAAGCCTTAAATTTTCAGATATTCAAAACGGTGAAATATCATTTATCAGAAAAAAGACGAAAGACAGGACACATGATGTAAAACGAATCTATGCAGCGATAACACCTGAAATGTATTCAATAATCAATAAATGGGGGAATGACCCTAAAAAAAGTGTCTATATTTTCCCGTTTTTAA
>NZ_JBBKBF010000118.1:0-4567 GCF_037892625.1 Phocaeicola sp. ICN-14070
AATTTATAGCTTAAATCATAGGAAGTTTGGGGTTCACCATAGATTTCTATTAAATCAATGGTTTTGTTCAGATACAAATCTGCACATTGCAACTTAATTGCAGAAATTCCATCTGCATCAGTAAGAGTTCCTTCAATTGTGAAGTCATGTCCTGCACCACTTTGAATATGGTCTGTTTTTAACACTGCAACAGGTGATTCTCCATCAACATCTGCATATCCATTTTCATCACTACATCCTGTTACAAAGACCCCTGTAGCAAAAAGCGCACAGAGCAAAGAAATCTTTAAGAATCTTGTCCTCATAATTATTAGTATTTATGATTAAACATTATATTTTTCGATTTCAAAAATACTTAACCTTATTATCAATTAAGAAAAAACATCATGCAATGACCGAGCACAAATCATTCATTGTATGATTTACATCCCTTTAATTCAATAAATATTACTATTTTTGAATCTACCAAAATGAACAATATGAAATATCTTTTTACTTTTTTCCTTTGTATACAGATTCTTTCCAGCTATGGTCAACAGTATACAATCAAGAAGCTTGGATTAGAGAAAAAACTATCCAACAATTATATCATTGACATTGCTGAAGACAAAAACGGCTATCTTTGGTTTGCAACTGAAGACGGACTCAATAAGCTAGAAGGTGGATTATTCAGTTCGTATTATAAAAAAGATAATAGCCAATCGCTTAATTTGACAGGGAACGAGTTGAATTGCCTATTAGATGATCCACAAGATCCTGTGCTATGGATTGGTACCCAACGCGCCGGGCTTAACGCATTCAACTATCAAACCAACAAACAAACGATTTTCCTGCATGATGACAATAATCCATACAGTATTGCTACAAACGATGTGACAAATCTGGCAATTGCAGCAGACGGCAATTTATGGGTTGCAACTTATTGGAGAGGAATAGAATATTTAGACAAAAAAACCGGAAAATTTACACACTATAACCAGCAGACTGTCCCAGGACTTCCGAGCAATACCGTTTGGACTGTAGTTGATGACCACAAGGGAAACCTGTACATAGGCCATGCACAACACGGAATGAGTATTCTCTCAATTAAAACCAAGAAAATCAAAAACTTTACTTATAACAAACTGGACGATACAACAATACCAAGCAATAATGTCCAATGCATATTCAAAGACAATACTGGAAATCTATGGATTGGTACAGAAAAAGGATTAGCCCTATATAATCCAGAAACAGAGCACTTCATTAGAATAGGAGAACAAGAATCCCCTCTTACGCATCGAATATACGACATCCAACAATTCAATGAAAATGAATTATGGGTAGCCACTGAGTTTGGAGGAATTGCCATTATCAATCTTTCCAAGAGTTTGTTTTATACAGCCGAAAGCATACATTACATCCAGGCTGGAGATAATGAATATTACCTGAATAACTCAACTGTACGCTGTCTGTATCAAGATTCACATCAAAATATCTGGGCTGGAACATGGGGAGGAGGCGTCAATTTTCTTAGTTCTAATACCACTCTGTTTAAATCGTTCAGTTATTCACAAAATTCATCTGAAAGTGACCTAAGTTCTCATATTGCCAGCGCTGTATGCCTTGACAAGCAGAACAATTTATGGGTTGGTACAGATGGAGGAGGAATTAATGTAATAAAAGCAGGGAAAAGAACAGCTACTTACACAAAAAATGCCGGAAAACTTAGTGGCAACTCCATACAGACAGCCTTATGCGATAAACAAGGTAATTTATGGTTTGGTATATTTTATGGAGGAATTATGTTTTATGATACGCACAAACAAACATTTCACCAGATTTTTCCAGAAGCATATGCTACCCAAGATGTCCGTTCACTCTATGAAGACAAAGAAGGCATTATTTGGGTAGGAACCAGTAATGGAGTCTTCCAAATAGAAAGAGACAGTAAAAAAATCCGTCAACATACACACCTTCCAGATAACCTTGTACGTACGGTTATTAAAGACCAAAAAGGACAAATATGGGTAGGAAGCTTTGGAAGCGGAATATTTCTGTATTCCTCAGACTGGAAGCTGTTAAAAGACTTCAACACCTATCTTAACTTTCCGTCTAACACCATCAACCAGATTTTTGAGGACTCAAAAGGTTATATATGGGCTGCTACAGGAGAAGGATTAGTCCAATTTGAAAATAAATCCCCTTGGAAGTATAAAGTCTACCAGCGTAATGAAGGATTAGCCAATACCTTTATTTGGGCTATTGAGGAAGATGAAAACCAGAACATCTGGTTCAGTACTAATCAAGGAATCAGCTGTTTCGTGCGAAGTGAAGAAAGCATCTATAATTATGACTTCAGAGACAATATTCCAATGGCAAGCTTTACCGGAAGAAGTGCCTGTAAAGACCAAAATGGAGTTTTATATTTCGGTTCGACCAACGGACTTTGCTATTTTACTCCCAGTTATATTCTGGAGAAACGACAAGCTCCCAAAGCCATTATTGGAAAAATAACGGTTTTTGAACCTCTTATCGCTGAAAACAGTAATGAAACAGAAATTCCTTTAATTAATAAAGAAAGTGTACGACTAAAACACCTGCAAAACAATTTCAATATTTCATTCAACATACAGGATTACTCGCTGAATGAAAGAGTGGAGTATGCCTATATGCTTAAAGGGCTGGAAAACGCATGGTATACGGTAAAAGAACCCAACAACGTCACATTCCGTAACCTTCCACCTGGAAAATACGAGTTTTTAATTAAAACCCGTATCCGCAACCAAGAATGGTCAAATGAAGTATCATCCATAGAAATTATTATCGCTCCCCCATTATGGCTTTCCTGGTGGGCAAAACTACTTTATGTACTTTTGGCCGTAGGACTTCTTTTCATCGGACTATGGGCGTACAAACGTAAACTGAATCTGGAGTATCTGTACGAATCAGAAAAGAAAAGCCACGAACAGGAACAAGAGCTCAATGACGAGCGTCTGCGCTTCTACACGAATATCACCCATGAACTGCGCACTCCATTGACATTGATTTTAGGGCCACTGGAAGACCTGGTGAAAAGTAATACACTTTCCAGCAAAGACCACCATCGTATCTCTGTCATTCATCAAAGTGCCGTACGATTACTGAATCTGATAAATCAGATACTGGATTTCCGAAAAACAGAGACACAAAATAAAAAACTTTGTGTCACAAAAGGAAATCTAACCAATGTAGTTTACGAAACTGGGCTGAAATACAAAGAACTAAATAACAAACCTGAGATTCAGATCCTGATAGAAGTGGAAGATGAGAATATGACATTGTTTTTTGACAAAGAAGTCATTACTGTAGTACTAGACAATCTGATTTCCAATGCACTAAAATACACAGAAAAAGGATACATCCGTATCCGTGCTGAATGGGTTACAGAAAATGGCATACGATATGCACAACTTTCCGTAGAAGATACCGGATATGGAATCGGACAAGAAGCACTTACACATATTTTCGAACGCTATTATCAGGAAAGCGAAGCACATCAGGCCTCAGGAACAGGCATCGGACTGGCTTTGGTGAAGAATCTGGTGAAATTACATGAAGGAGATATTCAGGTAAAGAGTTTGCCCGACGTCGGTACTAAATTCTATCTGCGTCTGCTGGCTGAAAATATATACCCTCACGCATTACATGGAGAAGATATACAAACAGACAAGCAAGACACCAAAGAAGAGAACTCCTTTGAGAAGTTGGAAGCTACAGAGCCCAATAAGAATGCACGTCCGATCATTCTCGTTGTAGAAGATAATGCCGACATACGCGACTATATTGCAGATGCATTCACTGACTTATATGAGGTAAAAACAGCTGCCAACGGTAAAGAAGGATTACAAATAGCCACAGAATGCATTCCAGATATCGTGGTCAGCGACATAATGATGCCAGTGATGAATGGAATCATTATGTGTCAGAAACTGAAAGCGGACATGCGTACCAGCCACATCCCTATTATTTTACTGACAGCAAAAGATAGTATAACCGACAAAGAAGAAGGCTATCAGGCAGGAGCAGATTCCTATCTGACAAAACCTTTCAGTGCCAGTCTGCTGCAAAGCCGCATCAGTAATCTGCTGACACAAAGGCGACTTTTGTCAGAACGATTTGCCATCCGTCCTGAAAAACCGGAAAAACAAAGTATGGAGGAAAAAAGAGCTATTATTACAGAATCCATGAACAAACTGGACAAAGAATTCATGGACAAGATTACAAATGCCATCACTGAAAGCCTGGCAACCTCAGAAAATGTAGATATTACCGTACTTTCCAATGTGATGTGCATGAGCAGTTCCACACTCTACCGCAAGGTAAAAGCACTTACGGGTATGTCAACCAATGAATATATCCGAAAAGTTAAAATGCAACTGGCTGAAAAGTATCTGCTGGAAGGGAAATATTCGATTTCAGAAATTGCATTTAAGGTAGGAATCAATAGCAGCGTGTACTTCCGTCAGTGCTTCAAGGAAGAGTTCGGTATGTCAGCTTCCGATTATTTAAAGAAGTTGACCGGAAAATCCATTGATGAAAAAACGGA
>NZ_JBBKBF010000119.1:0-4229 GCF_037892625.1 Phocaeicola sp. ICN-14070
ATATACAGTTGATTTAGTATGTCATGGAGTTCCTTCTCGCCTTTTTTTACGTCAAACAATAAAAAATATAGAAAAGAAATACAATTCTAAAGTAATTGATATACGATTTAGAGAAAAAACACCAGACCAATATCATACTTCCATGAATTATTATCTAGAAAATGGTAAAGTTGATAGTGAAAGATATTCAAAGTCTTTTTTCTTTAGATCGTTCGTTGATAATTATATATTAAGAGAAAATTGCTTTCACTGTCAATATTCTAGTTTACAACGTATTTCTGATATAACATTAGCCGATTTTTGGAACTACACTCCATACAATTTAAAGTTCAGATCATATAGAAAAGGGACATCACTTATTCTTCTTAACACTGATAAAGGTGAAGAACTATTTTCAGAAATTAAAAATGAATTGATTTATGAAGAAAGAAGCATCCAAGAAGCGCTAAAATCAAATCAAAATCTAAAAAAACCACAAGAAAAGCCCCAATTGTATGAAGAATTTTGGAAAGATTATTTTAATGGAGTAGAACAAAATACGCTACATAAACGCTATCTAACATCTCCCAAAGAACAAGATTGGACAATAGTAGTCAAAGGATATATAAAAATGATCCTTCCAATAAAAATGATAAAATTACTAAAACATCTTTAATATGATCAACAAAAAACTAAGACGCAAAATTCGTAAATACTTCGGATTTATTTATAGCAAAGCATTAGCTAAGTATAAAGAGCGGAAATACAAAGAATTCGTAAATAACGATATTACTCGACTAACCCCTCCTATATCTCAACAAAGAATTTATTATCTAGGAATTACGGAACACCCTAATTTGGGTGATATGGGACAACATTATTGTATATTAAATTGGATTTCTAAAAATTTCCCAGATTCAGAATTATTATCATTTAAATCAAGCACAGTCGTTAATCCATTTGTGGATTTCCCATCTAAATTAAAAACAATATACCGTCCCAATGACATCATAATATTCCAAAGCGGTTATTGTACCCAAGACTTAGGAGGAGACCATGAATTGATGCATCGTATGATTATTGATAAAATACCATACGCTAAGATCTTAATGATGCCGCAAACAATCTTTTTCCAACATGAAAAGAATAAGAAGCGTACATCAAAGTCTTATAACCAAGCTACTAACATGTTATTCCTAGCCCGTGATACGGTATCCTATAACATGGCAAAAGAAATGTTCCCTAATATTGAGGTACAAGCCTTTCCGGATATTGTTACAACTCTAATTGGTAAATATACCTTTGAGAATGAAAGAAAAGGTGTATGTTTTTGCTTAAGAGACGATAGTGAAAAATTTTATTCTGACAAAGAATTGCAAAATCTAAAAAAACAAATCGAAGAAATAGAGCCTATTACTACAACAGATACAACAATATCAACATCAGAAGAAAAGATTAGAAAAAACCTTCAACATTATATTGAAAAACAGATAATCTTTTTCTCAAAATATAAAATTGTAATCACAGATAGATATCATGGGACAATTTTCTCACTAGCTGCAGGAACACCTGTTATTATAATTAAGACGAATGACCATAAGGTAATAACAGGAGCAAACTGGTTTAAAGGTGTTTACGATGATTATGTATATGTTGCATCGGATTTGAAAGAAGCATATAAACTATATGAACAAATTAAAACTAAAAAATTGACACATAAACTAAGTCCATATTTCGAAGAAAACTATTATAGTCATCTAAAAGAAATATTTTATCAGTTGGCCTTCAAAGAAGCATGAATCTACGCCCATCACAAATAAATAAATTATCGTGGCTAATAATTTTAAGTTCAATATGCTCTATATCATTATGGAGCATATTACCTATCAATCGCTATATTGAATGGATAATAAATTTTAGCATTTTATTCTACGCATATATTTTTTACAAAAAAGCATATGCAACCTTTGGTAAAAATTATTCCATTATCTTCCTATATATGATTTGGATGTTAATAGGTTGCATCAGAGGATTATTCGCTTGTGAAATATATATGGATTTCAGATGGTTAACTGAAGGATTTCAGATGTTATCACTACCCATCTTAGTATTTCTTTTTTCTAATCCATATATCAATCAAAAAATATTAAAGAAATGGTTTAAATATGGATTAATAATTTTTGGTATATATATAATTTGGGTAATAAATATCGGAGCATATCATTTTTATCTAGGGCCTATTTACTTGATGGGAATATTTATTTACGTTTTACCAAAAAAATGGCAATTATTAATATTATGCCTTTTAGTCATTATGACAACAGATTTAGGAGCACGGGCACAAGTTATCAAATCAATTATGACCATCATTTTGGCATTATGCTTTATGATACATAAAATAATAAGCACAAAATTATTAATAGGAATACATTATTTATTTTATGGATTAACTGTAATCCTCCTATATTTAGGAATAACAGGCTCTTATAATATTTTTCAAAAAATGCAAGAAAACAGTGGAAAATATTCACAATCTCGCATTGTCAATGGAAAGCGAGTAGAAGAGGATGTATCCTTAGACACTAGAACATTTATTTACAAAGAAGTCATAGAATCTGCAATAAACCATAATTACATACTAATAGGACGAACACCAGCAAGAGGAAATGACGAGTTTTATTTTGAGGCAGTAAATAAAGACAAAAAAGGAAATGTTTTTCGCACAAATGAAAGACATTATAATGAATTATGTTTCCCAAATATCTTTACGTGGCTAGGAATAATAGGAATGCTCCTATATTGTCTTATCTATATAAAAGCCTCCACATTAGCGTTACACAAGTCTAATAATATATACTTAAAATATTTGGCAGTTTTTGTATCATTTAGATGGATGCTAGGTTGGATTGAAGATGCAAATACTTTTAATATTTCAAATATAGCCTTATGGATGATTATTGCAATGTGTTTTTCCCCATATTTTCGAAAAATGAACAATTATCAATTTCGTGAATGGCTAAAAAAATGTTTACCATATTAATATCTTTATTTATATGAAAATAGCTATAATGCATAGTGGAAATATTGGTTTTTTCCCTAGATATTACAAGTTCCTTAGTGAATCAATTGAAAAAAGAGGAGATACAATAAAACTATTCTGTCCAAATTCAGGAAGAAACAATCGTAATACATTACCTAACCAGGTTACATTTGGAACAAGACTTAATTGGTTTATCCATCATAATCTATACAACATTACAGGGCTACAAGATATTTATTCTTTTATAGATACCTTTCACTTAATTTATTTACTAAAACAATATAAACCAGACGTAATACATTTAAATGTGGTCAATGATTACATGTTAAATTTCCCTTTATTTGTTAATTTCACAAACAAACACAATATACCAGTTGTATGGACTATGCATGATTGTAGAGCTTTTACTGGCAGATGTTCACATTTCGAGGAATTTAAATGCATGCGTTGGAAAAATGGATGTGGTCATTGTCCACTTCCAAAGCAATATGGGGCATCATGGCTTGACAACTCCTCAATCCAATGGCATTTGAGAAATAAGTATATTTATAGATTCAAACAACTCTTAGTCATTACCCCCTCCCAATGGCTGTTAAATTATGTCAAGGATTCACTTTTAAATAAGTTTCCAATGAAATGTATTTACAATGGAGTTGATATAGATATATTCTCAAAACCTTCATCATTCAACTTCAAAGAAAAATATAAATTACAAGGCAAAACAATTATATTGGGACTAGCTTTAAATATGGATAGATTAAAAGGGTTAGATTACTTTATTCGTCTATCAAAAGATTTACCTCCAAAATTCCAAATTGTACTTGTTGGAGGTGTAAGAAATAATGATATCAGCAAAATCCCATCCAATATAATATTACTACCTAGAACAACTTCCGTTGAGGAATTAGCTGCAATTTATCAGGCCGCAACTATTTTCGTAAATCCCACGCTAATTGACAATTTTCCAACAACTAATATCGAAGCATTGGCAAGTGGCACTCCAGTCGTAACTTTTCAAACTGGAGGTAGCGCAGAATCCATCGATAAGAATTCCGGTATATCAGTACCCAAAGGAGATTACAATGCCTTAATAAGGGCAATACAAGAAATAGCAGAAAACATCCATATTTACTCAAGAGAAAATTGTCTATTAAGAGCACAACAATTTTCTTTAAAACAATTTGATAAATACGTAGATTTATATCACCAA
>NZ_JBBKBF010000120.1:0-4069 GCF_037892625.1 Phocaeicola sp. ICN-14070
GTACATAAATATGCGTAGCATGAATAATGTCTGCAATGGTCAGGAATATATTGCCAGCCGGAACGATTACGTCAGCCCGGTCGGGTTTGAGCTGGTATTTTTCCATTCGTTCTTCTACAGATAGCTTGTTCAGGCTTTCATGCAGTTTGTGCAGTACTTCCACCGTAATTCGTTGCTTTTTCTTGTCTTTCTTTTCCGCCAGACGATAAAGTTTGTTGATGTTTCCACCCGAACCGATGATGTTCGTACCGGGGTAAGAAATAGCCAGTTCCTGCATATCCTTTTTCAACCGTTCCCATTCAGTTTCCTTTACGGCATTGTTCAGAATACGTACTGTACCGATGTTGTACGAACGGCTGCATACGAGTTCTCCTTGTGAAAGCAAGTTGATTTCGGTACTACCTCCACCCACATCCACATACATATAGTTTCCGTTACAGTCTTCCATGCATTCAATGTGGTTGTTGTATATCATTTTGGCTTCTTCCTGTCCGTCAATGATTTCAATGCGGATTCCCGTTTTCTTTTTGATGCGTTTGATAATATCTTTTCCGTTCTTTGCATCACGCATGGCAGAAGTGGCACATGCACGGTAGTCTTCCACATCGTAGATTTTCATCAGGTGATGGAATACTTTCATCAGACGGAGCATGTTCTTTTCCTTGGTTTCGGAAATTTTCCCCATCGCAAATACGTCAAATCCCAGACGCAGAGGGACACGCAATAGAAGCACTTTTGAAAAGAAAACCTTTCCTTGTTCGTCTTCTTCTACACATTTGATGAGCAATCTCACTGCATTCGAACCAATATCAATGGCTCCATAGTACGTCTTGCAGTCTTTTAGCATATTGTCCATAATATCACATTTAAGTTATTGTTCATTTTCGGCCAGGTAATAATTGTAGAGCGCTTCCTGTGAGCGGAAAGGAGCTTCTTCCGTTTCTTCACTCCAGAACAGATTGTCGCCTGCACCGTCTACTATACGTCCCTGCAGGGTATCCTTCAGGCCGTATTCTACAATGCGTTTCATTTCTCCCTTGATGGCCGGATCGTAGACCGGAGTAATCACTTCGATGCGGTGATCCAGGTTGCGAGGCATCCAGTCGGCAGAACCTAAGTATATCTTTTCTTCTCCTCCGTTGGCAAAGATGAAAATGCGTGAATGCTCCAGATAGCGGTCGATGATGCCATGAATCCGGATGTGCGTGCTGACATCGGGTACATTGGTAATCAGTGAACAGTTGCCACGTACTACCAGGTCAATATCTACGCCTGCTTCCGAAGCTTCATACAGTTTTTCTACCATAATCGGGTCGGTGATGTGATTGATCTTGATTTTGATGTAAGCAGGTTTTCCGGCTTTCTTGTTCTTTATTTCATTGTTGATTAATGTCACAAACTTGTTTTTCATCTCATTAGGTGAAACAAGCAGCTCCTTGAACCGTATCTGAGTGTAAGGACGTTCAATGAATTCGAACACCTGATTTACATCCTTCACGATTTTGGGATAAGCTGTCATCAGCATACAGTCTGTGTACATCTTGGCGTTTCCTTCGTGGAAGTTTCCGGTGCTGATACAAGCAATATCCGGTCTGCTTTTCATCTCAATGTGTGTAATCTTGGAGTGAACCTTCAAGCCTTCTACACCGAAAATCACCTTGATGCCGGCATCCTGCATTT
Source organism: Phocaeicola sp. ICN-14070 (assembly GCF_037892625.1). NCBI lineage: Bacteria > Pseudomonadati > Bacteroidota > Bacteroidia > Bacteroidales > Bacteroidaceae > Phocaeicola > Phocaeicola sp. ICN-14070. The sequence continues at coordinate 1,681 of NZ_JBBKBF010000120.1, forward strand.
TCTTTGACCAGTTGATGTTGGACGCTTCGTCGAAACGAGCCAATAATTCAATGACTACGGTTACCTTCTTTCCGTTGCGGGCAGCTCCGATAAGGGCTTTTACTACCTTTGATTCTTTAGCCAGACGGTAAAGCGTAATTTTAATACTTGTAACCTGCTTGCTGACAGCTGCTTCCTGAAGCACACGGATGAAGGAGTCGAAATTATGATAAGGCACATGGATAAAGCGGTCTTTCTCCTGAATCTTTTTCAACAGACTTTCCGGTCCGTCAAGTTCTTTTTTCAGGATAGGAGGCCATTTCGGGTATTTCAAGTTGCTGTGTCCACAATCCGGGAATTTCATTAAGTCCTTGTGGTTCTGATAACGTCCGCTTTCAATTACTGTGTCCAGACTGTCAAGTTCAAGCTTTTTCAACACCCTTTTCAACAGGTCTTTCGGCATGTTGTTATCATATATTATGCGAAGAGGTTCTCCTTTTTTACGGCTCTTTACCCCTTTTGAAATCTTTTGAAGTGTACCGGTGCGCAGGTCGTTGTCAATTTCCATTTCCGCGTCGCGGGTAAACTTAAAGGCATAGGCTTCGTATTTGTCGTATCCCAGTCCTTCGAACACCAGCGGAAGACAGCAGCGGATGACGTCGTCCAGATACATCAGATAACTTTTATTTTCATGATCCGGTAGTTGCACAAAACGTCCGCAAATATTTACCGGGAGTTCCAGAAAAGCATAGTCCGCCATTGGCTTGTTGCCGTTCTTGCTTACCTTTACAGCCAGGTAGATATTTTCATCGTTTTCGTAATCCAATAACTTAACAGCTGAGAACCATACGGGCACAATAAGTCCATTCAGCTTTTCTTTATAGAAAGACTGGATGAACTGTAGCTGTTCGGGAGTAACCTCCGAATTGGATACCAGATAAATATTTTCTTTTTTCAGATCCTCTGTCACACTGCTTACAGCTTCTTCGTAATCCTTTACGTAACGTGCGTTCAGTTTTCCGATTTGCTTAAGCAGTTTTTTTGCTTTTTCTCTTTCCTTGGCAGCCGATTTATCCATGCACTCAGCAATGCGGCTTTGAGAAGCTACTCTGACACGGAAAAACTCATCCAAGTTGTTGGAATAGATGCCAAGAAAGGCCATTCGTTCCAGCAATGGCACATGGCTTCGGGTTGCTTCCTGCAGGATTCTGCGGTTAAAGTACATCCAACTGATGTCTCTTTCCAAATAAGGCTTTTCTTTTTTTCTATTTCTTGTGGCCATAAAATCACTTTTTTTGCAAAGAAAATGATTTTATGTTACAATATGATTTCAGAACGATTATTTAGATTTTTTTACACAAACTCCTCTACCAGATACATTCCTTGCAGGGTATTTTGCGGAGCAAATCGCTCTATTTCATTCAATATGATGTATTCTGCCGATTTCACCCATTCCACAAACAGGCGGTTTGGTTTGTAGTTCTGAGAAAAACGCAGTAAGTTACTCAAGTTAAAATTGTGGTCGATGATACCTGCTCCGTTCTGCATGGCATCGAAAGCATTACACTCTTGTTCAATATGTGCCGGTACCATCAGGATGGGTTTTCCTAAATACATGGCTTCGCACACCGATTCGAATCCTGCCGTGCTGGCGTATGCCTTGCAGCCTGCCATCTGGCGAAGAAACTCTATATCGTCAAGTTGATAGAAAGAAAGTGTGGAGTCTATTTTTTTCACAGGCTCTTCTTCCCAATGGTCCCAGAAAAAGCGGAGAGGAGTATCTGGATGTTTTTTATGCCAGTTTAGAATATTTTCAGAGAATCCCGCATTCAGCATATATCCATGGATGTAGTCGCCTGGTTTGCTTTCCTGCTGCAATACGTCTTGTCGCAACAAAGGAGGAACCACGCTGATGTGCTGATGATTGTCTTCTGGCATGGAACGGAAGGAGAGGGCCAGTTTTTGTGAAGCTCCCAATGCAGTCAGTCGTGTAAAGAAATTCAGGAAAAACAGACTGCATTTGTTCTTTTTGGGTAATTTGAATTGGTTGTGAAGGAACAGGTACTGATGACCGATACAGATTTGAGGTACTGCCGGACGAAAAAAGAAATAAGTCAGTCCGGTCAATAATTCATAGAAGTTGATGACCAGTTCGGCACCGGTTTCCTTGATATGCCGGTTAATATAGCATATACTTTCTGCATATTCCGGTACTTTCAACAAATTATATAAGATGCTTCGTGTCAGGTTTACCCGTTTGTTGGCGTGGGTAGGCAGGAAATTGGGGCTGATAAACTGTTTGACAGGAGCCTGGATGTTCCGGATAAAAAATCCCGGAAGCCGTCTGGATTCACTTTTTCCGACGAGCACTTCTACCACCTCGTGTCCGTTGCTTCTAAGCAGTCTTTCC
>NZ_JBBKBF010000121.1:0-3949 GCF_037892625.1 Phocaeicola sp. ICN-14070
CCCCAAAACGCCTCGCTCCACCATGAGGGTGGAGGAATTTTGCTCCCGATGGTCGCAGAAAGTGAGTGTACCAACTGTAAACAGTGTATAGAATGACAAGCATACATGAACAGGACAAGAAAAAGGACGGAAGACCGCCCACAGGCAGGGTTCGCAAGCTGTCGAAGTCTGTTACGGTGAAGTTCTCGAAGCCAAGCTACGAGGCATTGAAACTGAGGGCAAGAAAAGCCAATCGCAAGTTGGCGGAGTATATCCGTGAGTCAGCCTTGAATGGCGAGGTGGTCAGCGGACACAATGCAGAGACGGTAGCCATTGCCAAGAACCTCATCGGTATGGCGAACAACCTCAACCAACTTGCCAAGCTGTCGCATCAGAGAGGTTTCCATGAAACCCATGTATATGTGGTGGACTTGTTGAGAAGATTAAAAGAAATCCTTGGCGAGTATCGCCAAGCAAGTCCAAAATCGAAGCCATGCGGAATAGGCAGAAAGGAGGATGCTACATGATAGGCAAGCTAAAGAAGGGCAGCTCATTTGCTGGTTGCATCCGCTATGTTACAGGCAAGGACGAGGCGAAAATCCTTGCCTCTGATGGTGTGTTACTCGGCACGAATACCGAGATGACGCAAAGTTTCGAGCTACAAAGGCAACTAAATCCAAGGATTAAGAAGCCTGTGGGGCACATAGCTTTGAGCTTCAAGCCCGAGGACAAGCCACGTTTGACGAATGAATTCATGGCTAAGATAGCCCTTGAATACATGCAGATGATGGGGATAAAAGATACTCAATTCATCATCGTAAGGCATCACAACACCGACAATCCACATTGTCATATCGTGTATAACCGCATCAATAACGAGGGCAAGCTCATATCAGACAGGAATGATTACAGGCGTAATGAGCAAGTGACCAAGGCTCTTAAATCCAAGTATGGGCTTACTTACGGAACTGACAAGAGCAAGACTAATACTCGCAAGTTACGCAATGCTGAGCGTGCCAAATATGAGATTCACAATGCAGTCAAGGATGCCTTGAAAGTCGTAGAAAATTGGCATAAGTTCAAGAATGAACTTGCAAAGCGAGGTGTTCACTTGGAGTTAGTCTATAAGGACAAGGAGAGAACCAAGGTGCAAGGTATCCGTTTCTGCAAGGATGGATATAGTTTCAAGGGGACACAGATTAGCCGAGACTATAGCTTTGGCAAACTGAATGCGAGATTTGAGGGAATGGAGAAACACGTTTCATCAAGAGACAACTCTACTCTGCAATACGAGCAAGGCCATCACAAGAGCAACGATGAGCCATCCATGTCGGATAGCAGCCAAGACCTTTGGTACGGCATTTCTTCCATTGGACTTTTTGCTCCAGCTAATGCTCAGACCTTTGAGTCATTCCCAGAGGATGAATCAGCCAAGAAGAAAAAGAAGAAACGCAGAAGAGGCTTTAGCCTTTGATGCAAGTTACAAACCAAACAACATCAGAAATATGAAAGAAGAAATATTGGAAGCCATCTACGGCACAGTTGAGAGATTGGAGCAGAAAGTCGATGAACTTTCTGCTTCACCAAAGAACGCAGGAGCGGAAACAGTTCTTAGCCCTGCAAGTGTTGACACAAGCAAACTTGAAAAAGCCATCCTTTCTGTGCTGTACAAAAATTCCGTGGAAACGCAATTCGTTCCACGGAATTTTCCTTAAGTTATTTTATCGTATCTCCATAATCAGCTTCCTCTTCTTCCTGTAAATATAAGCATATTACATTAAGATAATCTACAATTTCCTTGTGTGTTAAATTTAACTTTTTAATACAAGAGCAGAATTCCATAATAACACCTTCTGGATTATAGTCCCCTCGGCTATTAAAGATGAAACTTTTCTCTCTCTTATAGACAAAAATTTGTCTTGGAAAATGTGGTCCCATGCCTTTGAAAGCATATATTCCATCCACAAAATTATAATTATTAGGAGAGATGAGGTTTACAACATTTTTACTTGCATTTGTATATTTATCTTCATAGTTATTTTCTATTTGTTCCGCTATACTATCAGGTAAGCACACACTTTTTAGTGAATCTAAGCATTGTCCCTTAATTGATATGTAAGGAACAATGCTACAGATAAAACATAATAGGATTTTATTGATTATCGTTATTTTCATTGTTATTTCTTAATTTACCTCACAAAGTTACACCATAAAAACGGCAATTCTCCGATTTTGTTTCTCTCAACTCAAAGGTTGCCATAAGCAGCACCTTATTGCCATCTATGTTATCTTCGTAGAAGAAGCGATAGACGCCTGGTTTGTTGGGAAGAATATCGGGAAAAAGATGGGCAGTAATGGTGCCGCTTTGACCATCGTTTAAAACATGACCGATGGCCGTGAACAAGCAATCGGTGGGCACAACAAACCAATTGCCATCCGCTCCTTGGGCTGTGATGCTATAGGCATCGCCATACACAAATTCCTCGCCACTATGGTTGGTAATCGTGAATCTGATTTCCGTGGTGCCCAATGGATAGGAAGGCTTCTCCGCCTTGAGGGAGATGCCTTGGTAGGTGCTCACGCCTTCCCTGTTGTCGATGATAGGGTCCAACTTGCCCTCAAACCTGATGGCGGGCGAGTTGTAAATCTGCCTACGAAACTCCAGCTGCTTCTCCTTCGTGTTCCAACGGAGCGCAACATCAATGGAGTTGGATCCCATTCCAAATCCAACAACATTTCGCAAGGCCGGGGTCTTGTCTTCCGACAGGAACTTCCGCTCAAGTATCCGCATAATGGCGTTCAGTTCCCTATGCGAATATTTACGCGCCGAAGCCTTGCGATAGGTTCTCTTCTTGCTCTTGACAACTCTCTTTTTGCTAATGGCAACCCTCTTTTTGCCAACAGTTGCCACTTTCTTTTGCTGAATGGCCATTGATGGGTTGCAAGCAGCACAAGTGGTTTGCATTGAAAGGAACATTGTCAATCCTAATATTATTGCATTGAGGAGTTTTGGCTTCAGTCTCATAGTTATCAGCAATTAATAATTTAACATGTAGAGATATGAACTCTTATAGTATATTTCTTTTCAAGGATGAAAATAATTGTCATAAGGAAAAATCACTTTGCCTTATGACAATTATACACAGTTAGAATACTTAAAACAGATATTCTATTTCAACAGACTATCAAAAGTCCTTATTAACGAAATAGGATCTTTATAAAATTCTTTCGTATCTAAATTAGACACAGTTTCTTTCATCACAGGATATGGCTTAAATACAATTTTAAGCAACATTTTCGCACCAATACTACTTCCCATACAATAACCCTTTGCCACATCTTCATTCTTTACCTTAAAATAGAAAACATAGTTTGTGCCTTCCAAATGTAATGTTTTGGTATTTGTTATTGTTGAGATATAGTGTATATAGGCAGACACATTTTCCCCTTCATACACAGGTTTGAGGAATATCGGAGTTTTGTATGGTTTTGGATTTTTGTTCCAAACGCTTGGCAATGATTTTTGCGCCATAAGCGGAACGAACTTTATCATGCAACGTATTGCTTCTGCTTTGTCCAGCATGTCATTGTTGAAATTTCGTTCAATCTCATTTCTGGGATTGGCATAGATGTAAATACCAAGATATTCTCTGCGACTCATTTTCATTGTATTTGGATTACGAATAGCAGGATAATAGTCTAGGTAAAGAGAAATTCGACCATTACTAATAACTCTTTTTCTCAATGTTACATTAGTACATGTAAGTGCCATAAAATAATGTTTTTAGTTGATTAATAAATAATATAATGTTTTCTTAGTACTTACTAAATATTAATGAGTACCAGGAATTTTCAATAACAATGATTCTCTTATTATAATTTTATTATTGATGTATAAAGATATATTAGATCCGCATCAGATTTGTCTTAGTAAGATAGTGGGTTTATTTTGTATTTTAATACTTTATGT
>NZ_JBBKBF010000122.1:0-3820 GCF_037892625.1 Phocaeicola sp. ICN-14070
AATCATTTATGTCTGACATAGAATTATGTTGGGCATTAGTCTAAACAATTAATAATCAATCGTTCTTTGACATTTTGCACAACATAATTCTATCTTTGGAGGAATTAGAGGCTATCTAAGAATGTAATTAACTCCTTATCCTCAGACCATTTTCGTGATGGTGTATCGGAAACGGACTGCTCACATTTTTTGAGAACTTCTAATTTCCTTTCCATGCTAATTTCGGCGTAGATGTTTGTTGTATCAATCGAGCTATGTCCCATCCAATTTCTAACCATATCAATATCCGCTCCAGAATTAAGTAGATGAGTGGCGGTTGTATGGCGTATAACGTGAGGAGATGGGCGTTTATTAGCAAGAGAGGGATGATTTAAGATTACATCTTGTGAGTATTTCTTTATCATTTCATAAATACAGAATCGGCTCATAGGCTGATTGTATCGGTTAAGGAAAAGGTAATCGTCAGGCAACTTGTTGTCTATAAATTGTTTGAGTAAATCCCAGAAATCCTCCCATAAAGGACATATTCTCTCTTTACGCCCCTTGCCATGTAATGTCACCATTGGCATTCCACGTTTTGAAGGCATCGCAACATCCTTCACTTTAACACCAATAACTTCAGACACTCGGGCGCCAGTATTATACATGAATAGGATAATGACATGATCTCGACTTCTTATCCCTTGATATTTGCATGTTTTCAATGGTGCATCAGCCAAGGCTTCGATCTCAGATTTGTCCATATAGGTTATCATGCGTTTTTCCGTTTTCTTTGAAGGGATAAGAGTGACATGGTGACACCAATCTATATGTTCAGGAGATTTCCACGCCAGAAACTTTGCGAAAGCCTTTATTGCAGCTAAACGATTGTTTCTTGAAGATACGGAAACTTTTCTCTCAATTTCCAGATAATCAAGAAATTTCGTAATAACGTCAGTCGTAATATCCGAGATTTTGAGATTGTCTATTGCAATACTTATTAATGTAGAGACATACGATACCAACATACGGAATGTATCACGATAACTCATCTGAGTGTTACGACTAAGGTTTCGAGTGACAATTAAGTACTCTATGAGGAATGGTCTTAGCCAATAGCCAAGATATTCTGTTTCAGTAATTCTTCTGTTCTTCATTGTTCGTGTTTTTATAAGCATAAAACAATTTGTTTGCTTCCTGCAACAAAGTTGGCGTCTTTGTTAGATAGACGGAAGTGAAGGACACGTTAAGATGTCCCAAATAGATAGACAACTTCGGCAGTAAATCCTGTACGTTCTTTCCTGATTTATACCAGTTAGTAAGGACGTCGACCGCAAAAGTATGGCGAAGATCATGTATTCTAGGCTGATGACGTCCTCTATCAGGGAAATAAAGACCTGCATTCTTACGAATGGTCGCAAATATCTGATGTAAAGATACAAAATTAACAGGTTTCCCCTTCTGATTAATGAAAACATATGCATCCTCTACCATTGGGGACATTTGAGTACTTCGCCATTGTAATATCTCTTGCATCAATTTTGATATTTGTTCGTTGAAAGTAACCAAGCGAGACTTGTAGAACTTACTACAATGTATATGCACGTACATATTATCCATATCAATATCCTTTATTTTTAAGGATAAGGTCTCACTTATTCTGAGTCCAAGCATATACGTGATCATCAAGATATATCGTATACATATTGGCTCATTAACAAATGATCTATATTTGCGATATGTAAGCGCACAATCAAACAGTCTCTTCAGTTCGTCATCCGTATATATGTAAGCGGGATAATACTCTGGAGCTTTAGGCAGAAAAACGGGAATAGGTATGTTTTGAATGAGTCCTCTAGAAAAAGCCCACTCAAAAAGTTTTTTCAGAATGCAGTGCTGAGAATGCCAATATCTGGTGATGACATTTCCTTTTCTGTAAAGGAAGGCATTACAATCGCTTTCCGTTATTGAAGTTAATTCTGTTGTTTCTCCAATGAACTTAGCAAATAATCTCAAAGAGTAAGTTGTACTCTGATCCTTACGACCAATAGACCTACGAAACTTGATAAATGACTCAACAGTTTCTTTTATACTCATAGAAGCTCCCCCCAGTTAATATTTGAAACATCTCTAAGTGAATTGAGATCCACTTTTGCATATATTCTTGTCGCTTCCATACTTTTGTGACCCAGTAAATCACCGACATCCTTTAAGGTTTGTCCTTCGTTTATCAAGAAAGTTGCATGGCTATGGCGTAAACAATGGGGACCTTTGTGCCTAACGTCCATTTCGCTGGATTTCAAATACCTATATACGACGGAAGCTATGGCTGTACAAGATATAGGACGTATCGGGGCTGGTGTACAAAAGAACAAGCTATCGCTTCCTATGTCATTTGGCCTTCCCTGTTTTAGGTAAGCGATAATAGCTTCTCCTACATTATGTAGAAGTGGTAACACTTGTGGTCGACAATTCTTCGCACGCTTAATATAGACTTGTTCTTTACGCCAATCGATGTCGCTAATCTTCAAGTTTGCCACCTCACTACAACGTAAACCGTACATAGCAAGTAACATAAAAATAGCATAGTCGCGCGATGCGGATTTACCAGTTTGTTCTTTGACTGTTTGTAACAGTTTTTGAACTTTATTCCACGGCAAGAAAGAAGGGAGATTTTCTTCACTATATACTTTGGGAGTGATTAACGCCTTATCTAGGTCGGTAATACACCACCCCTTTTCGACTGCATAACGAAGATATACACGAATACAACACAGGTACTCTTTCAGCGTGTTACGTTGAACCTTGTTAATCGTGTAGTATTCAATGTATTTATCTATATCTTCCAATGTTAAAGGGTGTTCCTGGTTCTCCTTTTCTATTATCTTGTAAAAGTAGGTGAGTATATATCTCCTTCCCTTAATATAGGCATGAGAATATCTCCTGTATGCCAAGTGATTAAGGTATTCATTTATGCGTATATCTGATATTGAAGGAGATCCTGATTCTGGTAGCATATGTAGCTCTTTAAGCCACATATTTGCAAAATAGATGAAGAAACTATAATTAGACTTGGTGCCTTTCTTCTTGTGAGAACCTTTGTCTTCCAGGTTTTGCCATTTTTTTGCTGCATTTGAGATTTCCTCATTGGTAACAATACGGAAGTTCTTTAAATCAAGATACTCTATTAGATGAAGTTGATACTGTGCATAAAGCTGAAGTGTCTGTCTTTTAAAACCTTTTGATTTGCAATCCATCAAGAAAGACATTCTCTCTTTATAAAAGGGAGCGGCAATCAGTCTGACTCTGTGCCATTTGCGCTCTGCGAGATAATTGATGATGTCGTCTTGGTAACGAGAATCTAAAAGACCTACGTATAGTAAGAATTCAACAGCCATCTCAATGAATTTGATTCTTGAGGAAGGGCAATCATGACGTTTCCGAGAATGATAATGATCAGGAATGGGTGAAGACCATTGACGTGCAGCTTCAACGACATCATCAAGTGACACAATTCTCTTTTCGCCATCATGAAGATCGAAATATTGGATAAACTTGAGCGAATACCCAGCCCACCCCAATAGTGTTAGCCGGGACAATCCTTCCTTACTTTTCATAGTTAGAAAGTATTCTCGCTCCTTTAATAATGGTGCAGCCAAATGTTTTTTAAGGAATGACTTGCGGATAATGATTTGTTCTAACATGCTCTTATAATTATATGAGTAATACTATATAATATAAACGAGCATCCAAAATTATGTTGTACAAAATTCGATAAGAACTCTAATTATCAAATAAATATGAAAGAAACTGACATAAACAAATGGGCAACATTAATGAT
>NZ_JBBKBF010000123.1:0-3538 GCF_037892625.1 Phocaeicola sp. ICN-14070
AGAATTTGTGAACGCTGATAAGACCGGGTTTGAGAACTTCAACATGTTCGGCCATGAAGAGGACCTGCCCGTTGGCGGTGAGAAGATGTTCACGTTGGACGGACTTTGGAACGGCACTGGCGACTTCAAGCTGTCGTTTACGGGCGTGATTTACATTTCGCTGCTGGTGTTCAGCACCAACAAGGCGGACGCACTGGCCTATAAGTACCGTACACTGTTCGAACAGAGCGACCGGCTGGTAAAGATTTCAGCGGCGGTCTTCGACAAGGACGGTAATGCGCTGAAAGAGACCGGGCTTGTCATAAAGCCTGAAGGTTCCGGTCTGTATGCGCAGGACAATACAGGAAAGATTGCCCTTATCGGGGTGAGCGTGGAGGAAGAGGACGAGTACGGAAATACCGTGAGCAAAATCAAGCTGACAGCCGACCATATACAGCTGGAGGGACTGGTAACGGCCAACGGCAACTTCAAGATACTGGAAGACGGCAGCATTGAAACGACCAACGGTAAGTTTACCGGAGAGATAGACAGCAGCAAAGGGAAAATCGGCGGCTTTGAGATAGGGAACGGCCGTATCGGTTCTGTGGCCGACTCTCACGGGAGCGGTGGCGGTCTTGCCATTTATGATGATTTTTTCCGTGTCGGCGGCAGCAAAGGATATGTGATGTTCGGTGATGATGTGATACCGTCTTCTGCAGGAGGAGCTTTTACCGCTGTCGGTCGTATCGTGAACTCAGCCCCCAATATATACGGGAATTACGGCTTCGACCAAGCGAACTATGGATTGTTTATAGATGTTACCGGCGGTACGAAGAACTACGGTATCAGCAGCAATGCGGCATTACTTGCCCCGGCGTTTATCAATACGAAAGCCAAGCTGCTTACCTTCGGAAGTGGAAACTACACGGTGGATTTCTCACAACACAATATCATTTTGATGTATTACAATGAACCCAACTACAGTAAGGTAGAGGTTACGCTGCCGTCGGAAAGTTCTGTGGCATACAAGTTCGGCATGAGTTACTTGCCTACCGATTTTGCAGCCATTGTCACGTTCAGGGTCAGACCCGGTTCAAAGAATATCATACTAAAAGGTATCTATAACCACAATGAAGATTTGCAAAACTACGAGATGGCATCCGGGGACTCCGTAACGGTACTTATTACAAAAGCGGACGGATTCCGTTACCAGATATTGAATCATTCATCCTAAAAAACAGATATATATGAAAAAGTTAGATTTCAGGAATTTCAGCGTTCCCACCGGAATAACCCGTCAGACGAGGGAGGTTTTCGATGCACGTGAGCAGATAGCCGATTTGCTGTATACGCGTGTCAGTGGCATCAAGGCCCATCGGCTTGCGTTCAAGATTTTCGAGAGTACCGGCGAGACCGAGTTCAGCGATGAGGAAACCGGGATGATACACATGGCGGTGGAACGCTATTGTCTTCCCAATGTGATAGATGCCCTGAACGAAATCCTGGGCGGGTCAGAAACCGATAAAAACGAATGAGTATGGCAGAAATGACACAAGAAGAACTGGTTCAGGAAGTGCTGGACCGTGTACTCCAGAGTTCTACCGGCGTGGAGGACTTGGAGACCGTCACCTCGCTGAGCGGTGTGAAATCACTGCCCGGGGAGAAGGACGGCAAGATGGTGAACGTCCCCCTGGAACTGATAGGGAAGCCTGCGAGCGATGCCGCCGCCCGTGCCGAGGCTGCCGCCAAGAAAGCGGAAGGAGCCGTAGCCGGACTGGAGGAAAAGACCCAGGCCGCCACGGAAGCGGCCACCAAGGCCAACGAAGCGGCAGCCAAGGCAGAAAACGCCGCTGCCAAGGTGGAACAGACTACGGCAGCAGCCATCGGCGGGGCTACCGCACGCTTTTCCTCATGGATGGAAACAGGCAACGTTTTACCTGACAAGAGTACCAAACCGGGCGGCAGCGTAGTGTATGTAGCGGATGCCGGGAAGTTCGCCTACCACATGGACTCCACCCTGTACGGGGACTGGGATGTGGCGGGTGTGCCTCCTGCCGGCATATTCATGAATGCGGACCGGACAGCCATCCTGCCGGACAAGCTCTACCTGCTGGGTGATGCCGTATATACCGGAACAGGCGGCAGCCTGAGACTGCTGGCCTACCGGCATGAGGTGATGAGCGGGGAAGCTTACGAGGCGCTGCAGGACAAGGATGCGAATACGCTGTATCTGATTTATGAGGAGGATTGACGATGATAACCATAGGCGGTAAGGAAATAACGGCTGCGTATGTGGGGAAACGTGCCCTGTCGGCTGTCTATGCCGGGGCAAGACTGGTGTGGTCTGCGATAAGCAGCTGTTTCGGACTTGGATACTGGAAAGGCGACGAGCCGTGGAACGGATCGGACGCATGGAACGGTAGCAGTAAAACTGATAAATGAATGATTATTATAAAAGGACAGTATTATGGCAAAAAGGAAAATAAGCGGAATCATCAACGCGACCGAGCATCCGATGAATCTTGAAACACCATGGAATCAGAAACAGCCGGACGGCACCTATCATGCCTATGCAGGCGATGACATCGAAGCGTTCCTGAAGAAGGAACTGTCAAACCGTACCCCTACCGAGGAACTGGTGAGCGGCGAGACGAAACCTCCTACATCCGGAACGGTGTTCGATGCGATGGTGGGTACGGTGACGGACGTGGATGTGCAGGACAGCGAGGACGGCACCCAGTACGTGATGACCGTCAAGCAGAAGGACAACCAGGGCGGCGAGAGCTCGAAGGAAATGCGCTTTTCCAAGTACACGGACGATGACAAGGTGGTGGTGAACATCGACCTGACGGACAGCGGCGGTGCGGGACTTCCCGCCTCGCAGTATCTGGCACTGGGCAGCGGCTTTGTGGTGAAATACTCCGTAGGTGTGGGCACTGCCGGTGGCGGTACGGTGGACGGCTACAGCGACCTGAAAGCCCGTGTAATCGTGAAACGCGGTTCGACCGTCATCAGTGAGTTCCGGGATGCGGAGTTTGTGGGCGTTACAGCCGGACAGAGCTATACCTTTGACGCTTCGCCCTATCTGAAGGATGCCACTGCCTATACCGTACAGGTGGAAGCGCAGGCAACTTACCAGGACGGCACGCTGATGAAGACGGCCACGGCCAAGGTGACCATGGTGGCCATGGAGCTGGAGACCACCTACTCGGCGGGCAACGGGCTGGCCGACGGGGGATATAAAAATGACGTGAACATCCCCTTTACTGCCAAGGGCACGAGCGGTGAGAAGAACATCTACTACCGCGTGAACGGCGGACAGGCCTTTACCCTCGGTCTTTCGGCCGGCAGCGGTGTGCAGCAGAAGAACGTGACCATCCCCCTGACACAGATGCAGGAGGGTACGAACGTGGTGGAAGCCTACGCGCAGCATGAGAACTCCGGTGTGGTGAGCCGGGTGCATTACATTACGCTGCTGAAGGCAGGCGGAGGTGTGACAGCGTATGCCGGCCTGATGTTCAGCCACCGGGCAGCGGGGTTCCAGCGTGACTGGAAACAC
>NZ_JBBKBF010000124.1:0-3398 GCF_037892625.1 Phocaeicola sp. ICN-14070
TCCAGGAACAGTTCCTCAATCGTGTCCGGCAGGCATAACTGCACAACGGGCGCACCGGTGGCCAGTTTCACACGGGTCAGCCCCGTACCCCTCACGTCCAGTTTCTTCAGGCGGCCCTGCCAGCTCAAGTCCAAAGTAGCCACATTGCCGTTGTCCCCGTTCCGGGCCAGCCGGTTGTTCCGCATGTTCACTTCTTCCAGAAGCAGCATGCCGTTCGTCGAAGCCATGAACGAGCCATTCCGGTAACCGCTGGCTTTCTCCACGCTCATGTCGAGTTTTACCAGTGAGGTCAGCAGACCGAAGTTGAAGCCGATTGCGAACGCATCCTCATGCCAAACCAGTTCCTTGACTTTCGCCGCACCGATGATCTTCAACGGGTCATTTTCACCGAAGGCACGGGTCAGCTGCAACGAGTGGAGCACGTCCGCATCCACCACGCCGCTGTCGGCCTGCACGCCGTTGCTGGTGGAAAGCTGCACACGGTACGGAATGGTCAGACGGTACTGCATCGGTTTCAGCGTGTAGGCCTTGTCCAGCGATGCCGTACTCTGGTAGAACTGGGCACCCAGCGTGGATACATAGCCGTACTCCACCTGCTTCAGGTCATACCGGCGTTGGATGAAGTAGTTTCGGTGTGCTTTCAACGAACCCTTCAGACCGTAGATTTGCGGATAGGTCTGTTTGGCTCCGTCCGCACCCACCGGCATTTCGTTCAGGAACGGATAGATGTATTTGAAGATGCCGGACTTGTTATAGAGGCGCGAGCACCACTTCTTCATCTGTTCGGTATCGAAATGGTCAATGGCTTTCTGGATACTGAAAGCACTCATGAAGCTTGCGCCCCCGTTCCATCCGCTCACCATAATCTCCACAATCATGTCCCAGCAATTGGCCACGATGAGGTTCCACAGCCACGAGTTATGACCCTGCATCACATAAGCCCCGTCGCGCTTCGTCTGGCGGTTGTCGTCATACTTCCCGGTCAGGAACGACTTGTTGTCAGAACCGAGCTGGCAGTCGCCGTCATAATAGTCAATCAACCATTTCACACCGTCCCATGTGCGGATAAGCATGTTCTTCGCAAGCTGGTCCACGCCGAGGTTGAACTGCACGTACAGATAGTAGGCAATCAGGTGGGGAAGGTCGAAATACTTCGATGCCTCTTTCCTGAACGTATCGCTCTGCCACTTGGCGGTAGGGAACTTGTCGCCGTCGTCCTCATAGTCCACCCCCTCGAACGAATGGGATTCCGTGCTGTAAACCATGTTCCTGCCCGCAGGCGTTTCCTTTACGCACCGGTAGACGAAACTCATCATGCGGTCGGTGGCCTTGTACATCTTGTCGTACTTGTCACCGGTACCGAGGTGGTCTTTCAGGTTCGGTTCTTCCTCCGCGTCACCGCCTCCGTCCGACCAGAAGGTATCTTTCGGATGATTAAATTCCAGTCCTCCGTCAAAGTTGTAGTCCATGAAATCCTTATGCTCCGGTTCGGTACTCGGCAACCAGTGGAACAGGCACAGCGGATTGGAGTTGTTCAGCGTCTCGAAGCAGACGGGCAGGTACTGCTTGTGTCCTTCCTCGTCGGCTTCCAGGTAGTTCAGCGTGTCGCCCTCGCCCCATTTCTCGCCGCCGATGGTCTCATCCTGCCCGAAGATGGGGTAGCTGTCGCTCTTCTCGTTGTTCATGTTGTACTGGCCGTAATAGGTCAGGTCTTCGTCGGCACTCTTCGCTACGAACAGGTCGCACGGCAGGCCGTCGATGGCCGAACGGTAATCGTCCTTCAGCCCATGGTCTTTGGCGTAACGCTGGGCAGGCGTAAGCAGCCCCATCTCTTTCAGTCCGTCATTGATAAGCTTCGCACCTCCGGTATTGGTGGTCATGGACGAGTCCGAGAAGTCGCATTTGGAACATGCCAGCTTCGCGCCTACCGAGTTCCTGCGTAACTTGAAGAGATTTTTTTTGCCGGTAGTTACCACCGGATTCTTCTGCCTGCCGTTTCCGTCAATCTCCCCGTAGCTCAATGTAACCGTCCAGCCGCTTGCCGTCTTCTGGAAGTAGAAACGGAAGTTCTTTCTGGCATAGTTCACGGAAGAAGTACCCTGAATACGGACATATACGTTGGTAAGGATAAAGTCAAGCGTCCTGTCCTCTCCGTTATAGAAACGGACCTCCCTTACCAGTTTGTTGGCCTTCTTGTCGTTCAGCTGGGCCAGTGCATCCACCACGTTCAGCGTGTCGCTGTCGCTCGGAACCTCACTGCCCACGCTGCCCGTGCCTATCAGTACCAGGATCGAGTTCCGGCGCTTCTTCATCAGCCCCATCAGCTTCTCCATGCTCACCGTATCTCCTTCATTCAGCACGCGGTTGTCCTCATCCAGTGAGCGCACGCCCGGTTCCCCGTCGGCATCCTCCAGGTGGTTGCGGTCCACGATGTAGTTGTTCAGCACCTCGTCCGAGGTCAGCGCCTTGTTATAGATACGCACGCTCTTCACGTTCAGGTCGGCACCCGCCGACTTAAATTCCAACTGGCTCTGAATGTCAAAATTCACCTTGTCGAGCCACTTGGAAGCAGCCGACTCTTCACCGTTCACATAGAAACCGATCAGCGTGCGCTGTTCGTTGGTCTGCACGTTCGGATAGAACACGTAGGTAATGCGGATATTCGTACCCGGCTGGAACTTGGTACCCACCGAGTCTTCATAGCGCAGCACCTGTCCGGCATCCATCGCCTCGGTCACCACACCGGTCAGGAACTTGGCCTCTTCCGGAGTCACAATCAGCCCGTACCGGTTGCCGTTGTCCAGCTGCCCCAGGCAGGTGATCAGCTCGGCATCCGTATCCGTCACGTTGGCCGTGCTGTATTCTATCTCCAGCGTCATGCCCACGTCACGGATGGCAAATCCCTCGGGCTTGTCCGCCTCGTTGAAGGGGCGGTAACCGCCGTCAGCGGTCAGGGTCATACCTGCACCACCGGCCAGCAGCAGGCGGTCCTTGTGCCAGCCGCTACCGGCACCATATTCGTTCACGCTCCACAGCACGTCCCGGAACTCCATACGCTTGTCACCGCTCACCCAGCTTGCCGGGTTGTTTTCCGTGTTGCTTCGCCCGAAGGCGTCAAACGTACACACGGCATCCGGTGCCAGCGTGGCTTCAATGTCCGGGTGCGATGTGGTGTTCACCTGCACCTCAAGCACGGCATCGCCGCATGACACACGGTAGTCCAACGGTTCCACGTTCACGTTCGTCCGTCCGTAGCTGCCGGTCTCACCGCGTTGCAGCAGGTCTTCCTTCACCACGCTGCCCCGGTCGGTCACTTTCACACGGGCCGTGTACGCATCGCGGTCATAGCCGGCATACGTGAAGTTCCATGCCGTGAACTGCTCTGCCTCCAGCACCGG
>NZ_JBBKBF010000125.1:0-3357 GCF_037892625.1 Phocaeicola sp. ICN-14070
CTGGCCCGGATAGCCGAGAACACCGGTGTGAGCGCCGGACACCTGGGCGAACTGAAGGAAGTGATAAAGAAAATGATACGTGACGGACTAAAAGTGAAGTGATATGGGCAATATACTGAGCGGACTGGTGCTGGTGAACGGCACGGACATCTGGACGGAATACGGCGTGTTCCTGGTGGAAGACCGGCGCGGGGGCATGGAGAACCTGACGGCCATCCTGACCCCGAGCAAGGCCAAGAAGGATACGGCTGTGGACATACGGGAAGAGCACGGGGAAAAATACAGCGTCGTGCTGACCCCACGGAATGAGGCGCGGGACGTGACGCTGCACTTTGCGCTGTACAACAAGACCCAGGCAGGCTGGATGAAGCAGTACTTTGCCTTTGTGAATTTCCTGAAGCAAGGGAAAGACGGCTGGCTGGAGATCCGTTTCCCCCAGCTGGATCTGCAGCTGCGGGTGAAGTATGCCGACTGTACGAAGTTCACCCCGCTGACCTATCTGTGGACGGAAGGTGTGCATGCCGGAAAGTTCCGGGTAAAATTCCGGGAACCGAAACCGATTATATAACCATTCAAACGCTATTAGAATATGCTTCTAACGATATATGATAAAGCCGGAACCAAGCGTGCGGATGTGGCCGTGAACGACAGCTCGACGCAAAGCAAGGAAGTGCAGGGAGACAATGTGCTTTCCCTGTCGTTCAGCTATTATGCCTTCCTGCCCCTGGACGTGAACGACTACACGGACTATCTGGGCGAACGGTACTGGCTGACAGAACGCTACACGCCGAAGCAGGTGAGCGATGGTGAATGGGAGTATAACCTGAAGCTGTACGGTATCGAGAGCCTGATCAAGCGGTTCCTGGTGCTGGAGACGACGGACGGGGACACCAACCCCCTGTTTACCCTGACGGCCACGCCCCGCGAGCATGTGGCGATGGTGGTGAAGGCTATCAATAACGGCATGGGCCACATTACTGACTGGAAGACGGGTACGGTGGAAGGTACGGAGCTGATCACGATAGACTACGAGGGGATGTACTGCGACGAAGCGCTGAAAGCCATCGCGGAAAAGGCAGGCGGCAAGGTGGAATGGTGGGTTGAGGGGCAGACTGTGAACGTGTGCCGCTGCGAACACGGGGAAGAAATCACCCTTGGCTATGGCAAGGGGCTGACCTCCCTGGAAAGAGATACGAGCAACACGGCCAAATTCTATACGCGCCTGTTCCCGGTAGGCTCGACCCGCAACATCGATGCGGAGAAATACGGCAGCCCGCGTCTGATGCTTCCCGGCGGCAGGAAGTACATCGAGCAGGGCGTGGAGGAATATGGCATCTATGACCATTACGAGCAGGATGCTTTCAGCGGCATCTTCCCCCGTCGGGTCGGTACGGTGAGCTCGGTTCGCAGCGAGGAGGTGGCAGACGATGAAGGAAACAAATTCACCGTCTATTATTTCCGGGACGGGGAACTGGACTTTGACCCCAACCTGTACGAGCTGGCCGGAGAAACCAAACGTGTGTCGTTCCAGACGGGCGACCTTGCCGGACTGGGAGAAAGCGATGACCACTACTTTGAGGTGAACTACGACAGCGCGGCACGTGAATTCGAACTGATCACCATCTGGCCCTACGATGACGACACCCAGCTGCCGGGCGGCAAACTGGTGCCCCGAGCAGGCGACACCTATATCCTGTGGAATATCCGGATGCCGGATGAGTATTACCGGCTGGCCGAAGAGGAGTTTGCGGTTGCGGTGGACGAGTACAACCGGGACCACTGGCTGGACATTGCCGCCTACAAAGCCCCGACAGACCCGGTATACATCGAGGAGCACGGCATAGACCTGTTTGTGGGCAGACGGGTGAAGCTGGAGAGCCGGAAGTATTTCCCGGAAAAAGGCTACCGTCAGAGCCGTATCACCAAGATCAGCCGCAAGGTGAACGAACCCGGGCAGATGGACATCGAGATAAGCGATGCGCTGCAGGTGGGCAAGTTCGACAAGGTGACGGACAGCATCGGTGCGCTGAAAAGCTATACGAAATCAAAGACGGAAGGCGCTGCCCTTCCGGACATCATACGAAGCTGGGACAAGACGCTGCCCACGGACAACAACCTGTTTTCCGCCCGGCGCAGCCAGAAAGAGTTCCTGAGCAAGAACCAGCCGGACACAGCCAAAGAGTCCATCCGCTTCCTGAAGGGTGTGAGCTTTGGCGAGGCTGCTGGCGGCAAGCCCTGCGGCATCGTGGACGGTGAGGGCAATGCCGAATACTTGACTGCCGTGATCCGCGAACTGCTGCGCAGCACGGAGTTTGTGGACGGGCTGACCGGTGAGGGCTGGCAGCTGTGGATTGACCAGCTGACCGGACTGACAAACCTGACGGTGGACAAAGTGACTGCCCGGCAAAGCCTGGTGGCACTGGAACTGCTGATCGAGAAGGTGCGCAGCGTGTGCGGCCAGCTGGTGGTGTCCGCTGCCAACGGCAAGATCAAGGACGTGGTGAAGCAGGGCGACAACTACCGCATCGTGTTTGAGCAGGAATCGGGCTTTGTGGCCCATGACCTGATGCGCTGTGCGGTTACGGGTGGTAAGAAACTAAAAGCATACTGGGTGGAGGTGGCTTCGGTGATAGCCGGCGGTGTGCTGGTCCCGGTAAGCGAGTTTGGCGGGGTGAAGCCGGAGGCAGGCGATGAGTGCGTGCTGATGGGCAACACCGAAAACCCGCTCCGGCAGAACCTTATATCCATTGCGGCCACGGAGGACGGGCAGCCCCGTATCGACATTCTGGACGGTGTGAAGGCCAAGAACTTCAACGGCTGCCTTCGTTGCCGGCTGGGTAAGCTGGACGGCATCAGGAGCAGCGCTTTCCCGGCAGACAAACAGCCGAAAGGAAACGGCCTGTATGCCGACAACGTGTGGCTGAAGGGTACGTTCGTGTTGATGACGGGCGAGGACATCCTGACGCGGTTTGAGATAACCGAGGGGAAAATCCATTCAGCCGTGGAAAGCTTGCGCAAGGAAATACGCGAAGAACAGAGTTATCTGGACAACAGCAGTTTTGCCGCCGGCATGGACAAATGGAAGACGGGCAGCAAGGCTACGCTGTTCACCCTGGGCGGACGCTGGATCTGGGCGAACGGCGGTCCTTACGGTACGAAGCCGGACGGCCATGCCGAGATACGGACCGACGGCAAGGTGCCTTATGCCTATATCCGGAACAGCTATATCATGCAGAAACTGGAGGACTTCCGGCTGGTACCGGAGTACCGGCAGACGAACAGCCAGGGCGAACGGGTGCCCGGCGTGGTGTATCTGTCGTTCAGCTACCGGGTTATCAAGGCCGGAAGGTTGAAAAT
>NZ_JBBKBF010000126.1:0-3272 GCF_037892625.1 Phocaeicola sp. ICN-14070
ATGTTTCCAGTCGCGTTGGAACCCCGCTGCCCGGTGGCTGAACATCAGGCCGGCATACGCTGTCACACCGCCTCCTGCCTTCAGCAGCGTAATGTAATGCACCCGGCTCACCACACCGGAGTTCTCATGCTGCGCGTAGGCTTCCACCACGTTCGTACCCTCCTGCATCTGAGCCAGTGGGATGGTCACGTTCTTCTGCTGCACACCGCTGCCGGCCGAAAGACCGAGGGTAAAGGCCTGCCCGCCGTTGATGCGGTAGTAGATGTTCTTCTCCCCGCTCGTGCCCTTGGCAGTAAAGGGGATGTTCACGTCATTTTTATATCCCCCGTCGGCCAGCCCGTTGCCCGCCGAGTAGCTGGTCTCCAGCTCCATGGCCACCATGGTCACCTTGGCCGTGGCCGTCTTCATCAGTGTGCCGCCCTGGTAGGTTGCCTGCGCTTCCACCTGCACGGTATAGGCGGTGGCATCCTTCAGGTAGGGCGAAGCGTCAAAGGTATAAGCCTGTCCGGCTGTCACGCCCACAAACTCTGCATCCTGGAACTCACTGATCACGGTCGAACCGCGTTTCACAATCACGCGGGCTTTCAGGTCGCTGTAGCCGTCCACCGTACCGCCACCGGCAGTACCCACGCCCACAGAGTATTTCACCACAAAACCGCTTCCCAGTGCCAGGTACTGCTGCGAGGGAAGTCCCGCGCCGCCGCTGTCCGTCAGGTCAATGTACAACACCACCTTGTCGTCGTCGGTGTACTTCGAGAAGCGCACCTCCTTCGAGCTCTCGCCGCCCTGGTTATCCTTCTGCTTCACGGTCATCACATATTGAGTGCCGTCCTCGCTGTCCTGCACATCCACGTCCGTCACCGTACCCACCATTGCATCAAACACCGTTCCGGATGTAGGGGGCTTCGTCTCGCCGCTCACCAGTTCCTCGGTAGGGGTACGGTTTGACAGTTCCTTCTTCAGAAACGCTTCTACATCGTCCCCGTCATAGGCATGATAGGTGCCGTCCTGCTGTTTCTGGTTCCATGGTGTTTCAAGATTCATCGGATGTTCAGTCGCATTGATGATTCCGCTTATTTTCCTTTTTGCCATAATACTGTCCTTTTATAATAATCATTCATTTATCAGTTTTACTGCTACCGTTCCATGCGTCCGACCCGTTCCACGGCTCGTCGCCTTTCCAGTATCCAAGTCCGAAACAGCTGCTGATTGCGGACCATACCAGCCTTGCCCCGGCATAGACAGCCGACAGGGCACGTTTTCCCACATACGCAGCCGTTATTTCCTTACCGCCTATGGTTATCATCGTCAATCCTCCTCATAAATCAGATACAGCGTATTCTCATCCTTGTCCGGAAGTGCTTCGTAAGCATCCCCGCTCATCACCTCATGCCGGTAGGAAAGTAGTCTCAGGCGGCCTTCTGTTCCGGTATATACGGCATCGCCCAGCAGGTAAAGCTTGTCCGGCAGGATGGCTGTCCGGTCCGCATTCATGAACATGCCGGCAGGGGGTACTCCCGCCACGTCCCAGTCCCCGTACAGGGTGGAGTCCATGTGGTAGGCAAATTTCCCGGCACCGGCCACATACACCACGCTGCCGCCCGGCTTGGTACTTTTGTCAGGTAAAACGTTGCCTGTTTCCATCCATGATGAAAAGCGTACAGTAGCCCCGCCGACGGCTGCTGCCGTAGTCTGTTCCACCTTGGCAGCGGCATTTTCTGCCTTGGCTGCCGCTTCGTTGGCCTTGGTAGCGGCTTCCGTGGCGGCCTGGGTCTTTTCCTCCAGTCCGGCTACGGCTCCTTCCGCTTTCTTGGCGGCAGCCTCGGCACGGGCGGCGGCATCGCTCGCAGGTTTCCCTATCAGTTCCAGGGGGACGATCACCATCTTGCCGTCCTTCTCGCCGGGCAGTGATTTCACACCGTTCAGCGAGGTAACAGTTTCCAAATCCTCCACACCGGTAGAGGACTGGAGCACACGGTCCAGCACTTCCTGAACCATTTCTTCTTGCGTCATTTCTGCCATAAATCTATTCATCTATCAATTTTACGATCTGTGAATAACATCCTGGGGTTAGCCCGATTACAGACTCTTTTATAAGTATAGCATCCTCAGCACTGATGGATAAATCCCCGTTTGCCTGTATGAGACGCATGCACAATTCATACGAATGGATTTTACGGCTGCTATCCTTATTAGAATCACCGGATGATCGAGCACCTTCCCCATTAAAAAGGCATTGGGCTATAATATCTGTCATCAGCTGGACTTTTCCACCGACTATGAGGTCATTCCCTCTATAATCCTTAAACGTCTTGTTAAAATTCACCTTCATAACTATTCATTTTTATGACACGTTAATGATAATTCCATTCTGTACTTCTACTGTTTTACCCTTGAATCGCCCAGACCAACCATTTTGAGGAAGCATTTTATCAGCTTGTACCACACCACCACTCACCAGAATATTCCCGGAATGCACCAACACATCGCCATCGAAATATCCTGCTGAAAATGTATATTTGTCAGGATAAGTAGGCTTCTCACGACAACTTCCATAAATACCTGCTCCACCAAATGGAGCAATACCCATGATTGCATTACTAAAATTGTTTGCCTTAGCATAGATGCAGGTATCTCCGGTCCAATAGCCGTCATATCCCAATCGAATTTCAGCATCTCCATTACTCCAAAGCATGCAATTCCTTTCAACTGTAAATGTTCCTACCTTTCCTCCGTCCTCAACAAATATTTTTCCATATACAGATGCATTCCGGCATTCCATGCTCCCGTCTTCCAGTATCTTGAAATTGCCGTTGGCTGTCACCAGTCCCTCCAGCTGTATATGGTCGGCTGTCAGCTTGATTTTGCTCACGGGCTTGCCGTATTCGTCCGTATCTTCCACACTGACTCCGATAAGGGCCACCTTGCCGCTGGCATCCTGGGCATACAGCCCCGCACCTTCCGGCTTGATCACCAGCCCAGTTTCTTTCAGTGCTTCACCGTCCTTGTCAAAAACCGCCGCTGAAATCTTCACCAGCCGGTCGCTTTGTTCAAACAGCGTCCGGTACTTATAGGCCAGTGCATCCGCCTTGTTGGTGCTGAACACCAGCAGCGAAATGTAAATCACGCCCGTAAACGACAGCTTGAAGTCGCCCGTTCCGTTCCATAGCCCGTCCAGCGTGAACATCTTCTCGCCGCCAACGGGCAGATCCTCTTCATGGCCGAACATGTTGAAGTTCTCAAACCCGGTCTTGTCAGCACCCACAAATTCG
>NZ_JBBKBF010000127.1:0-3129 GCF_037892625.1 Phocaeicola sp. ICN-14070
GATATTCAGGTGACTATTGCACGAAGGTTCCACCTCTTCCCATTCCGAACAGAGAAGTTAAGCTTCGTCACGCCGATGGTACTGCGCAAGTGGGAGAGTAGGTAGTCGCCGTCTTAACGGAAGCCCTGAGGTAGAGATACTTCAGGGCTTTTTTGTGTCCGTACGTCTGCGCGTCTGCGCCTGCGTCCGTTTCCGCTCCTTCCGCGGCAGGCCTCTTCCCTCTGCTGACGGTTTCTTTCCTTCCTTCCTTTCTTTCTTTCTTTCTTTCTCCCCTTGCTATCCTTTGTTTCCTTACCGCTCACCCGGACGGCTCTCAGAAATGCGGCAGGAGACGTTTTCTCCGAAAAGGAGAGTCATTCTTCATCGGAAGCTCCGGATACGCTCAGAACGGGCGAAACAGCTTGAGAAGAGAAACTTGATTGGAGATATGTTTACTTCGCCATAGAACTATTTCCCTTCTACAACTTCCTGACATGTTTAGATAATTAAGAAGCTACTCTGGAAGCAGGGATAGATAGAAAGTCCGTATTGTGTTAACTTCCCTGAAGTATAAGGATAAAAATTCCCCGGACTTCACAGTCCAGGGAATTCTTGATTGATTTCTATAATATAATTAGGTTAGGTTAGTGAATCATTGTATTGGTGCCTTCCACAATTTTTCCGTTAGAAAATACGCATCGTACATTAATGTCTTTGTCAAGAATGACGATATCGGCATCTTTCCCTTTCTGGAGGGTTCCTTTGCGTGAATCAATACCAATCAGTTTAGCAGGAGTTTCAGAAGCCATGCGAATAGCATCTGCTAATGGAATCGCTGCTTTCTTTACCATAGTTTGAATCAGTACATCCATCGTTGCCAAACTTCCTGCCAATGAAGAGTGGTCAGCTAATTTACATACTCCGTTTTCTATAATATATTTAGGGTCATCAATAGCTTCTCCATTGTTGGCTGCATACTTAAGTGCATCAGTAACCAGACAGGTTTGCTCTACTCCTTTGAGTTTGTAGACTAATTTTAGGATAGTGGCAGGCAAGTGAATGCCGTCGGCAATTACTTCCACGCTCATTCCGTCTGTCAGGTATACGCTTTCTACTGTACCCTCGTATTTATATTCGCGACGTTTATGAAATCCTGGCATCGCATTATAGAAATGTGCTGCATGAGTGAATCCAGCTTCAAATGCGGCTTTAATTTCTGGATATTCAGCTTCGGTGTGAGTGACTGCTGTCAGAATACCCTTTGAACGGGTATATCTTGCAAAGTCGTGTCCTCCGGGTAATTCTGGGCTGATGTCCCAACGTTTGATGCACTGTGTGCTTTCCAGCAATGGAATGTATTCCTCTGGATCTGGATCTTTCAGGAACTCTTCCCACTGTGCTCCAGCCATTTTTTTGTTAAGATATGGCCCTTCGATGTGAAGACCTTGGATAATGCCTCCAGGCGCTTTCATCAGTTCTTCACATGTATTTACTGCACGTTTGATATTGTCAAAGCTGGTAGAACTTAGTGTCGGGAAGATGGAGGTTGCTCCGTGGGTCAGATGGGCCTGGGTAGCCTTTTGAAAAGCTTCGGCAGTACCTTCTGTAAAATCATGTCCGGCACCTCCATGTGCGTGCATGCTTACGAATCCCGGTACGATATACATACCCTTGGCATCGATTACAGTTGCACCGATAACAGCCAGGTCGCTGTTGGTTACTTCCAGTATTTTCCCATCGCTGATAAGTACAGAACCGTCTTTCAGCCATCCTTGTGGAGTCAGGATATGACCATTTATAATTTGTGTCAACATAAGCGTCGAATAATTAAGTCATTAAAAAAGTTTATTGGTACCTTCCACCAGTTTTCCCATGGCCCATACGGCACGTACGTTCAGGTCACGGTCGAGGGCGATGATGTCTGCATCTTTTCCTCTTTCCAATGTACCTTTACGGTCGAGGACACCCATGATGCGGGCTGGTGTTTCTGAAGCCATTCTGACTGCATCTTCCAATGGAATCTCAGCTTTTTGTACCATGGTACGGATCAAGCGGTCCATGGTAGCGATGCTACCTGCCAGTGCAGAACGATCGGCTAGTTTACAAACTCCATCTTCAATGATGACACGAGGGTCAAAGGCTTCTTTGCTGTCGCTGGCTGCACATGCTAATGCGTCGGTAATCAGAGCTGTCTTTTCAACTCCTTTGATTTTGTGTACCAGACGGAGAATTGTAGGAGGTACATGTATACCATCGGCTACTACTTCTACCGTCATGTCGTCCATCAGATAGATACTTTCTACAGTTCCTTCATATTTATATTCGCGGCGTTTGTGGAACCCCGGCATTGCATTATAGAAATGAGTTGCATGGGTATAACCGGCATGGAATCCTGTATAGATATCCTCAAACTCAGCTTGTGTATGTCCTACGGCTGCCAATACCCCTTTTGATGTGATGTATTTACCAAATTGCATAGCACCTGGGAGTTCAGGAGCGGCATCCCAGCGTTTAATGCAGTGAGTTTCTTCCAAAAGTGGAATGTATTCTTCTGGATCAGGGTTTTTAATGTTTTCCGGCATCTGTCCTCCTGCCATTTTCATGTTGAAATAATGTCCTTCCAGATGAAGTCCCAGTACCGGACTGTCGGGTTCACTCATTAATTTTTCCGTAGTTTCAGCAGCGGCACGAATCATGGGAATTGTAGACGAAGAAAGCGTCGGGAAAATACTTGTGGTACCATGCTGCATGTGAGCTTTGATGGCTGCGCGGAATGCATCTTCAGAGCCTTCCATAAAGTCACGTCCACCTCCGCCATGTACATGGATCTCGACTCCTCCCGGTACGATATACATTCCTTTAGCATCGATGAGTGTAGCACCGACGATAGCCAGGTCACAGTTAGTTACTTCCAGGATTTTATTGTCTCTGATTAGTACAGAACCGTCTTTTAGCCAGCCTTGAGGTGTTAAAATACGGGCATTAATTATTTGAGTTAACATACGGATAAGGTTTTATTTCTTTGATATGTGCTGCAAAGTTACTTAATTTGCTAATTAAATGCGCTATTAATACTATATTTATTTATGATGATAGGGTTAATTATGTTAAAAGTCTATTCTTTTTAGGGTACAATACTGGGTATATAAA
>NZ_JBBKBF010000128.1:0-3107 GCF_037892625.1 Phocaeicola sp. ICN-14070
CCGGCAAGCATACCGTTGGCCTGCCACTCGTAGCAGGTGTCTCCCGGCTGCCAGCCGGCGAACGGGTCAGTCTCACGGCTGTTGTCCTTGTTGTCGGCATCATCCGCAGAGAACAGCATACCGAGCCATCCTTTCTTTCCGGTATGCCCGTTGTTTTCCGGAACGGACACATCCCTGCGGCTCTTGTGTACGAGATTGCCCTCGCAGTCATAGCGGTAATGGTACTCGCCGTCCCACAGCAGACGTCCGCCACGGTCATACTCGCGCCCCTTGCATCCGTCCTCACGGTACAGGTTGCCCACCTTGTCGGGGGTGCGGAAGACGCTCTCATACATGGAGTAGTCGCCCCTGACGAGGTTGCACATCGAGTCGTAGTCGAAGATGACCGGCTCCGGTGACAGGTTGCCGCGCATCGACATCAGCCTCGCGCCCACGTCCCAGCGGTAGCTTCTCCAACCCGTGTGGCGGTTGCCCGAACGCACGTGGCGCGAGCGGACAAGCCCCATGTCGTTGTAGTCCGTGGTGATCCTTATCCCTCCTGTTGCGAAACGCTCCACCTCACGCCCGGCGTTGTCCCTGCCTATGGTGCTTTCCCATGGCCGGACGTCCCCTCCGGCGTCGCCGTATGCGGACGCATCATCCGCTTCCGGTTTCCCGACGGTGGCCCTTATCCCGCTGACAAGCCCGAGCCTGTCGTATGACAGTTCCGTGTCGGCTCCCAGTGAGCTTCCCACACGGATGCGCTCGCCGTATGCGTTGTATTCCGACTTCACCGACATGACACCCATGAACTTGTCGCCTCCGGGAAGCCCCATCGTCTCCTTTGTCACACGCCCCATCGGGTCGCGTTCGAACACCATGCGCGCCTCGCCGTTGTCGGCGGTGGCCATCAGCCCGTTCCTGTCGTAGCCGTATTCCTCTTTCGTGCCGTCGTGGTACTCGGCTGTGAGCACGCGTCCCATGGTGTCGTATGTGTAGGCGGTGCTGCGCCCTCCGGGACGAACTATGCGTGTCACACGTCCGCAACCGTCCCTGTGGTATATGCGCTCTATGCCGCCGTAGTCCTTTTCCGACGATATGTTGCCCGCAAGGTCACGCCTGAAGACATACCCGGCACCGGCCTCGTTGACCACCTCGCGCAAGCGGTCCATCCCGTCGTAGCGGAAGCTCACCCTGTTCCCGCCTTCCTCGCGCCATGTCATGCTCCCCACGGAGTTGTAGCCCATGCGGACATGGCGTCGCGCGTCACGCGCCTCCGTGATGCTGTCGTAGCTGTCGTAGCCGAGGTGTATGACGTTACCGTCACGGGCGTCTATGCGCCGCAGGCGGTCCAGGGCGTCATACACGTAGAACTCCGTGCGGCTGCCGGGAGAGCTTCGCTCGATGAGCCTGCCCCTGACATCATGCTTCCAGCCGCCGAGCAGCCTTCCGTCCTCGTGCCATGACACGAGGTTCAGCGAGCCGTCGTAGGACAGTTCGGAGCGGCGGTCTCCCTTGCCGACGCCCACGGGCTGGCCGTGGCTGTCGTAGGTGAACTCCGTGACGCCGCCTTCACGGTCTATGAAGCGGCTGACAAGGTGCGGACGTTCCGTGTCGTACAGGCGGACGGTCTTGTTGCCCTCACGGTCCACGTGGATGCTCAGCCGTCCCTTGTCGTCGTATATGTACATCTCGCCGCTGCCGTCGGGGTACGTGACACCGGTGAGGTTGCCGTCATTGTCGTAGCTGTAGCCCGTGACGCCGCCCTCGGGGTCGATGGTGCGGTAAGGCTCCATGAAGTCCGTGTAGCTGTGGCGCGTCTCGTTGCCGAGCGGGTCGATCTCGGAGGTCACAAGCTGGTCGGGTGTATATCGGTAGGTGGTCGTGCCGCCCGTGGAGTCGGTCACGAGGTTGTAGCCTTCGGACGGGTGGTACTCGATACGCCCCTCCATCATGCCGTCCGTGCCGTAGGTATGGACGCACCGTCCCTTGCTGTCGTATTCCCAGCGGTAGGTGTCGCCGTTGCGGTCAGTCTTCTCCGTCATCAGGTGGCCGCTATACGACATCTCCGTGGTCTTGTCCATGGCGTCGGTGATGCCCGTCATGTTGCCGGACCCGTCGTAGGTGTACGACACCAGACGCTCTTCTCCCTTGTCGGTGACGAACGAGAGGCTCGTGACGCGTCCGTTCGTGTCGGTGGCGGCGCGTACCGTGCGTCCGGCAGGGTCGCTCAGTCCGGAGAACCTGCCGTTGCTGAAACGGAGCTGTATGTGAAGCCCGTCGGGGTTTTCTATGCGTGTCATGCGCCATGCGCCGCCATCCCGCATATCGAAGCGGTATGTGAGCAGGCTGTCATGGCTGTATGCCTCGTAGCCTTTTTCGGTGCGGCGCAGCGTCACGCGCTCCGTGCGCATGTAGAACTCGCCGCCCGGTGCTATCGGCGGGAAAGCGACGGCACGGCCGTCCTCCATGCGGAGCATCGTCACGCCCTCGTCCTCGAAACTTTCCACCGTGCGGTCATAGCAGCAGTGTACGCCATGACCCAGCCAGCCCTCGTACTCCGAATCGGAGTACCATGCCCGGCTCCATTCCAGCGGAAGCGGTGACGGGAAGCCGAAGTCCGTGCCCTCGTAAACCACTCCGCCGTTGACAAGGTTCACAGGCTCGAAGCCTAATTTACACAAGAATCGACTTAGCTTGTTAGGCCCTTTGGTTATTTGTCTTTTCAGGTTGAATTTTCTTATCTTGTTCCGTGCGCATTTCATCAGGGAACTGAACCCTATGCTCGTCGCAAGTCCCGTCAGCATTCCGCCCCAGTCGGGGACATAGGGACCGCCTACCATGACGGGCTTGCCTGTGGGAACAGGAAGGGAAAAGGAGGTCGGGGCGAAAAGGCTCGGTATAAGTTTGGTCTTTTTCCCTTTTTTACTGAATGATGCAGACAGCGGTATGCCCACGTCGTTGCACGTCATCACCATGTGACCTTTCGGACTCATGCGGCTGCCGTCGCAGAACACGGTCTGCGAGGCGAAGAAGTTCATGCTCTCGTGGCCAATCATGGAGGCCATGGCGAAAGGCCCGGCAAGCGGGATATGCGCCAGGGGGATAATCATGCCACCGGTGTCCGA
>NZ_JBBKBF010000129.1:0-3075 GCF_037892625.1 Phocaeicola sp. ICN-14070
ATTCACAAAGAACATGAGTGAAGTTAAAGAGTTGTGGGAAGGAACAGATGAATATTCTTATACAAACTGGCGTGGCGTGTACTATGTATTGAAGGTAGGTGAGCCGGTAGGTATGTTCCGTATTCCGGCAGCAAATAAAGTGATGGATGAAAACAGTCCTTATTATGGTTATAATATCGTGAACAATAACGGTTATCTTTCTGACAGTAATACAGAGTATGAATATGTAGGTAGTTCAGAAGCTAAGTTTAACATGGGATTTAATACCATATTGAAGTGGAAGGGATTTACGCTTAGTGCATCTGCTGATTGGAGAAAAGGTGGATATCTGTTGTCAAATACTTCATATATTTCTCACTTCAACGGAAACTCTACACAAACGGTATTTAATGAACGTAATTCGTTCATTTATCCGCATTCTGTAAAAGTGGTAAATGGCCAATATGTGGAAAATAATATTCCTGTTCGTGCAGATGAAATGTATAATGCATTAGGAAATTATTCCTATAGTCCGGAAGTACGTCGTCACTTTATTATTCCTAAAGATTATTTCAGACTGCGTGAAGTTTCACTTTCATATTCGTTCCCGAAATCCATGTTGGCAAAGACACCGTTCCAGCAGGTTTCTCTGGCTTTAGTGGGACGTAATTTGCTTCTGTTCACTCCGAAGGAAAATAATTATGTAGACCCTGAAGTGTCTAACTTGGGTAATGACTTGTTGTCTGAATTCGGTGAAACTACCGGTACAAGCTCTACACGTAATATTGGTGTGAATGTGAAAGTCGTATTTTAATCATTAAAGAATATTGTTTTATGAAAAGATATAAATTATTATATTCCAGTTTATTTGCCTTACTGATAGCTGGCACTTCGTTGACGTCTTGTAAAGATTACCTTGATGTGAACGATAACCCTAACTACCCGGTTACTACTACGATGTCGGCATTGTTGCCGTCTGCCTGTGCTTCTACTATTTCTCAGCTTGGGCTTTACGGTGATTTGATGGGAGATATGTGGCTACAGTTTACTACACAGGGAAATACCACCAACCAGTATAACACATTGTGTAACTATAGTTTGACTGTAACGTCATACAATGGCTTCTTTACAAATGCATACACCAATACGTTACCTGATTTGAAAGATGTAATTGCGATGGCTGAGCAAGAAGAAGCATGGGACTATTGGGTGATTGCTAAGGTGTTGACAGCCTATAATTATCACATGCTGGCTGACTTGTATGAAGATATACCTTTTACAGAAGCTTTGGATCAGGAAAAATATCCTTATCCTCATTATGATGATGGACATACAGTCGTTTATCCGGGAATCTTGTCATTGCTTCAAGAAGCTATAGATAAATGTCCTCAGGCAGCAGAGAAATCAAGTTCATACATTGATACTTATGATATGTTTTTGGAAGGTGATATAGAGAAGTGGAGAAAATTTGCCAAAAACTTGAAGCTGAAAGTTCTGGTACGTGATTTTGATGCAAATAAGCAGGCTATACAAGCTTTGTTGGATGAAAACGATTTTTTAGAAGACGATTGTGCTTTTACAAAATTTGAAGATGCCACAGATAAGGGAAATCCTTTGTATGAATATAATATTCGTCAGTTAAATACAAAGGTTAATATTCGTGCTTGTCATACTTTGGTTGAATACTTGTTGCATTATGATGACCCGCGTATTGCTAATCTTTATGAAGTGACTGCGGCTTCGAATGGCGAAGGTGAGAATTCTGATATATATGAAGGGCTTCCTTGTGGAAGTAAGCCCCAGACCAGTACGATAGCTTTGGTTGAATCGTCTGCATATACTCAGGCTTATGATGATCCTGTATATTTAATGAATAAGGCTGAAATCTTTTTCTTGGAGGCTGAGGCTTATGCACGTTTGGGAAATGCCTCTGCTGCGAAAGAGAAATACGATAATGGAGTAAAGGCAGCTTTTGACCGTTGGGAATCTACAGCTGGCAAAGGAGAAGAGTTTATTGCAGCAGGTGGTGCTTATGCATTTGATGAAACTTCTGAAGAAACGATGATGAAATGTATTATGACGCAGAAATGGATTTCTTATGCACATGCTAACGCACTGGACGGTGTATTTGACCGCAACCGTACAGGTATTCCGGCTATTAGTAGTGCAGCTACCGTGCGTGTTTCAGATGTGGCTTTGCAGCGTGAACTTACCCCAGGTTATGAATTGGGAACATTGGTGGCACCGGGTTCTTCTGTTTTACAGCCAACTGATTTTCCTCGTCGCTTATTGATACCTTCACGTTCTTCACAGTATAATCCTAATGCACCTGTGACGAAGAATTTGGAAGAACCAATGTGGTGGCAAGTAGAGAGAGGAAAGTAAATGATTAATGTTTTTGATTAGAATTGTTTTATGAAAAAGTTCAGATATATCTATATGTTGCTGTCTTGTTTGTGGATTTTGACAGCTTGTAATTCGGAAGATTTGAGTTATGATATTGAGTATACACCGATTCATCCATTAGGAGGACAGTATACGGTATCTGTATCGAGAAATGGAGCGGTTGTGGCTGAACACGTGGATTGCTTTTTAGCTAATACAAGTGATTATGATACGGATAAATGTTGGATTCGTATTGGGGCATATAATTCAGCTAATACTCCTGGCGATGCGGCAAAAAGCTATTTTATCAATGGTAAGATTTCATGCAATGTACCTGAATTGTCTTTTTCTGGTACGGACATTATGAATCTGGCAGGGAATGTAGCTTCTTCAGATGAAACTTTTACGTTGACCGATGGTAAGTTAGAGTTGAATGGAGCTACGGCTCCTTCTGGGACAGTATGTGATAAAATATCATTCACTTATACTACCACAGTTGATCCAGGTGTTACTTATACCGTTGAAGGGTATCGTTATACCGGATGGACAGAGGATTAAGGATGTTTTAATGTCTCTCTTTTAATTTGCATTTTGAAGGGGTTTCTCAGTGATGAGGGGCCTCTTTTTTTTATTTTATGAATTTTGTTAACTGCTTTGAATATTTCGCCCTGGTGGTTAATGTATGTTGTAAAACATTGTTTTTTAGCTTTG
>NZ_JBBKBF010000130.1:0-2958 GCF_037892625.1 Phocaeicola sp. ICN-14070
GCATAACCAATGAGAAGATAAGAAAGGATATGGAGGTCCTTGCGGGAAAACTGGATGCCATGTTATGACCTCCATGCTGAAATTCTATATATAATAATGTATAAAAGTAACTATTATGGTGAAATTTGGCAATTTTGAAGTGGAATATAACCGCAATGCACCTGATAAGGTGAGCGTAAGGATAGAAACGGACGACAAGGGCGAGGTATGGCTGCCAAAATGCGACATCGCACGGGCGTATGGCGTGTTTGTACAGTCGGTAAACGCAGGACTGAAATCCCTTGCAAAAACCGGAGACTTTGATGAATACCGGGATGTGCGGGTGGAACATTTCACCTATAACGGGAAAGATTGCAGTGTGGACCTCTACAGTCTGGAAACCATCATTGCACTGGGATTCCGCATGAAGGGACTGAAATGCGAGGCATTCAGGAAATGGGCTGCAAGACGGCTGGCAGAATCTTTTGAAAAGAAGAAAAGTACGGTGATTATCTGCATGAGCGGCGAAAAGAGAAACAACTGGAACTGAAAACCGCAGGATATGGCGGATATACGTGTCGGGATAGTCTCCCCTGTCCGGGAGGCTGTCCCGACACGTGTTTTTCGGATAAGCTAAAAAAATATAAAAATGGAAGTGCGGCAATTCGTAAAATGACAGTAATGTGTAACTTATCCCTCCTTAAAAACAGATTGTAAAAATACAGAGACATCATGGTGGAAGAATTTGATTTGTTCGAAGAGGTGGAAGTGCAGTTCTGTGACGAGGAATGCACGGCATCGGTGTGGCATGGGGTGAGCTATTGCGAAAGCCTGTTCTGCCGGGAAAAACCGAAATCCGAACTGACGGTAATCGTCAGGGAGGAAGGCATGATGTATTTCCTTGCGGCAGATATGGATGAGTTTGCAGGACTATGCCGGAAACACGGATGGTACATCGTCTCGCATCAGCGGTTCAGCGAGGCGATGGTAATCGGCATGTGTCTGATGGAAGGCGGGAAACATGCGGGATGGTACTCGCTGGGCAGGTCGAAGGAAACGAATGCCATGATGAGGGATGTGCTGAACTTTACGTTTGAAAGGGAGAAGAAAATGGACTTCTACCCGTACGAAACGATGTTCAAGGGAGAAGTTCTTATAGACGGGTGCAGGTGTCACTACCTGCATGACTATTACCCAACGAAGATTGAAAAGACGAATGCACACCAAAAACGGGTAAGCAACCTGATATTCCGTTTTAAGGAAGGTGGACACTGCGGCGAGCTGGTCGCACGGATACTGGCACTGTGTCTGAAACATGCGGGATTCAACGGAACGAAGGAAGACACGGTACTGATACCTATACCCGCATCAACAAGGGAAAGACAGCGGAAACGCTTTCCGGTGGTATGCTACTACCTGTCGGAATGGCTGGGCATTACGGACGGTTTCAAGGCCATTTGGATAGAGGAAGACCGAGAGCAACTGAAAGGAAAGGGAAAGGATAAGGACATACTGCGGAACCTGCAATTCACACGGCGGTATATCAGAGGAAAGAATGTTGTCCTGCTGGATGATGTACTTACAACCGGGGAGAGCTTCAGGCAACTGCAACGAAAGATGAAACAACTGGGGGCATTGTCGGTTATCGGGGTGTTTCTGGGGAAGACGGTGTGAGTCAGTCGTATTTCATTTTCAAAAGTTGCCCTAATTCACTGTCTTTAAAGTTTGGGGTACTTTTTATTCGAGATACAATCTGTTGTGCTGCTTTAGATGAAACTGGATTTTTTTCAATCAGAGATTTCTGTAAATCCGACCGTTCAAAAAGACACTCTATAATGCGGTTGTCATTTATTGTCCAATCTTCGATGAACGTCGTTTTTTCATATTCTGGTAGATTATTAACCAAGTATCCATATTCAAAGTCACCACTAGTTGAAGGCAATAAATCTGCAAAAAATATAAAGTTTGGGCACTTGCCAAAAAAGGCACAATTAATCATTATATCTAAGTTGTCTGTAATAACTCCAAAATCACAACTTCTTTTTAAATAAAATAGTAAATCAGCATTATCGGAAAATTCTGAAATGATATTATCAAAAGTTGCAATATAAATATTGGAATATATCTCAGGAATATCCCCTCCATTCAAATATTGCTTCCATTCTTTTTCTGCATCTATAACCAAGTCATAAATCTGTTTGTTTTTAAAGGCACTTTGAAAATTATCAGGGTGAAGATGCATTAAATAATGGATGGAACGCCATAATAAGGATACTGAGAAATAAAATAATTCATTTCTCATCTTTATTGGCTGAATGATTGTTTTTTGTTTATTATGATAATAATCAAACACGTTTTCTTTAAACCATTTTTCTTGTTTTGAAAATAATAGTTCTGCCTTATTTCCCAAAAGAGGAATTTTAATACCGTCTTTATGCTCTAATTTAGGATTATAAGTAGAACGAAAATAGCAGCCTCCTTTTTTCTTTAAATCAGCATAAAAGAATTTTGGTATGATATGTGAGGCTTTTAAATCAGTTACTTCTCCTGTTAGTGCACAAAATTTATTCATGTCTATTGATTTATATATTTTTCAATGTATAGCTTATATAATACTGTTAGTAACAATATGTGCTGTAACTGGTTAAGTATATTTTGCTTCTAAAATACTTCTTTCTCTTGGAATTGTTATAGAAGCTTCAAAATTTATATTAGGATAAAATTTTATAGGAGAATATTTATCTTCTTCCCCCAATGAAATATTTTTAATGAAATTATATTTTGTAATAAGTTTATCATTTATATTGTTGGTATTATACTCCCATTCAGCCCCTAAATCACTTATTGTATCATAGAATAATAACTTTTCTTCTGTATTAGACATCTGACATCTTAAAATCTTTATATATTCATATTTCTCCATATAATGTAAAAACCGTTGCTTATTCACATATTTTACGCACTGAAATAGTGTTCTAA
>NZ_JBBKBF010000131.1:0-2897 GCF_037892625.1 Phocaeicola sp. ICN-14070
TTTTGTTTTATATTTATTTGGTTAATGTCTTACTGTAGGTAAAATAAAAATAGATAAAAATATGTCATATTATAGTTTTTATATACCTTTGCAACCTAAATTATTATATGGGTAGAGAGGCATGAATATAAATTCATTTTATATGATGCGAACGAAGTTGTTGAACTGAGTCCTGTTCAGAAAAGCAGTAAGTTGAGCGAATACGTATTTATCTTGGTTCATAAGCGGCCTTCAATTTGACCGCTAAGCTACGATTCAAATCCGTTTCATTCTAAAATACTGCTTAAAAGACTGTATTTCAATAAATTCAAAGACCGATTAGCCAACTTTTATTGGACAGTAGTGTATTTGAGTAGTAAATAAAAGAAAGGCATAAAGACTGTGTACCGGTCTGGATAAACCGATGTCACACAGCCTTTATGCTTGTATGATGAACAATTATACATCTTCCGGCATGGGGATGACAATGATAGACTCACTACCCCGGATTCCGTAAAGTACGTCTCGGACCCGCCCCTGCTGGGGTATTAGAATACCCTTTTCTACCAAATCCTTTATATCACGTGCTGCTGTATCCGGTGATACCTTTACACGTTTTGTCCAGTTCTTGGCCGTCAGTTTGCCGGGATAACCGTCCAAATATAAATTCAAGACTTCACGTTGGCGTTCGGACAGGACTGTTTCGGCATGGGTTTGCTAGAATATGGCCTTGTTAAGAACCTTCGACAATGTTTCGTCGGATTGCTCGACGGAACGGAGCAGGCAGTCAAGATACCAGATAATCCATTCAGTAATTTCACAATCTCCCTTCTGCGTTTTCTCCAATATGTCGTAATACTGTTTTTTATCCTTATTTATCTGATGGGAGATACTGAAGAAGCGCATCTTTGAGTCTTCAGCCTGTGAAAGTGCCATATCAGCAATGGCTCGTCCGATTCGTCCGTTTCCGTCATCGAAAGGATGGATACAGACAAACCACAAATGGGCTATCGCCGATTTGACATAGCCGTTATGTACATCTGAATTGAACCAGTCCAGAAACCGATTCATTTCTTTGTCTATTCTTTCAGGAGCAGGCGCTACATAATGTACCTTTTCCCGGCCGAACATTCCAGAAATAACTTTCATATCTCCACTGCGGTATCGGGCTACATCTATTTTCGTTGGACCGCTCCATCCGGTAGGAAACAGGCAGTTGTGCCAGCCGAAGAGTCTTTCATGGGTAAGCGGACTGTTGAAATTGACGGTTGCGTCAAGTGCCATTTCCACTACTCCGTCTATATTGTGAGGATTCGGTCGGATTCGGTAGTTGTACTCCAAGTTTGCGGGCTACAGATGAACGTACCTGCTCATTGTTCAATTCCACTCCTTCAATTTCTGATGATGCAATGATGTCATGAGATATGGATTCAACTACGGCAGACATCTTGTCGTTAAAACCGATTACACTAAGGCGTCCCATCAGATAACCGACAGCTTTGTTTACCTTGTTCAGTTTCTCACCGACAAGTTCCTTGTTCCACGAAAAGGAAGGCCATTCTTTATGTTCATGTATATACATAGGCATCACCGTTTTCTGCAAATATACAGTTTTGCGGATAATAAGCCGCAAAAAATGCGGCTTATTATCCGCATGAAATAGTAAAATCAATATTTATCAGCATTTTAGATATGACTTATGATTTCCATTCACCATGCAGATAATCATTGACTTTTCAGATTGGAACAGTCTGCTTATTATATACTCACGTAATTGTTGTGCCGGATAAGTGTTAATCTGAAAGGCAAGCGCAAATATCATTTCCAGGTTATAGACTACCTGATACCCCTCTTTTAACGGAATACGTTGTTCTACGGTGAATGGTTGCAATATCTCAAGTTTATATATTCTTCTTTTCGCTGCTCGTAAAGTCGGTGCAACCACATTGAACAAGCCGACGAGTTCGGCTTCGTCCATACGAATCTTATCAGGATGGACAGCAGGAATAACAATTCTGCCGTCCTCCATTATATGGATAATTTCTCTTTTCATAAGCTACAGACAATTTGAAAGTACATCCCTTACATTATTCATATCTTTCAGAATGGAGCTGTCGAGTACCCTTGCATAGTGCTGCGTCATCTTGATATTGGAGTGACCGAGCATTTTGGCTACATTCTCAATGCTTACCCCATTGGCCAGTGCCAGATTGGTAATCTTCTTCAGACATTTCATATAACGGATGACGGTATTCTGCTGACATTCCTTTTCAGTCTTCAAATAAAATTCAAAGGCACGTACCAGCTCACCGTTGACTTCCGCCAGCGGCAGATCATCCTTTCCGTATTTCTGTCTGATAAGTTCGGCAAGATAGCGCTTGCAACTTTTATAACGGCGAACGGTAATCAGGGCATAGTCTTTCCCGACTAGGGCACGGCATTGGTCATTATGCTCCTGCATGGTACCGATAAGGGTGCGGACCGCTTCCGGTTCTTTGTCCTGTCCGAAAAATATTTCCTGTAACAGACGTGCCGTTATAGACTGGTTCTGTTCTTCCAGCTCACAAAAAATCTGATGTAACTTGATTCTCGCATTTTCGATATAGGCATTCAGATCACATGATTTGCGGCTTTTGCCTCTGGCGAATTCCTTAGCCTGACTCCAGAGAGACGGGTCAATGCTTTTGCGGATGTTGTTTTCAACTCGCGTACCATCTACAGTGATACGCATACAAACGGATGCTTCTCCGTTTTTCAGCAGCTTGGTTTTCTTCAAGAAGAAAAGCACATTGAATGAACTTCTTTTCATTTTTCCTACAGTTTTTAGTTTGGACAAAAGTAGGAAACCGACCACGTTTTCTTGATACGCAAAATATTGCAAATCAGAGAGAAAGACTCTGGTTCGGTGGAGATTTTTG
>NZ_JBBKBF010000132.1:0-2885 GCF_037892625.1 Phocaeicola sp. ICN-14070
AAAGCCGGGAACATAGTCAATGCATCATTTTTCAAGTTACCATCACGATTTGAATTGCAGTAAACAAACTTACCAGCCCATTCCTCATCTGAATCAAACCATGTATCATAAGTTCCACTCTTGCTTGTGTGATACTGAGATGTAGCTGTTCCATCAGGTAAAACAGCATTATTTAAAGAAAGAACTAACCCATGAGAACAGTTAGGATAATCACGATACAAAGCATCCTGAGTTTCGGAACAAGCATCTGGAGCATACACATGCGGCTGAGGATTACCCACATAACATACAACACCAATTGCATTGTCGGGCACTGTACCGTCATTTACGCTCACCAAATTACCATCCGCACAAAGGTAATCACCAATCTGCAAGGTATAATCCAGCTTATTATTTTCATCTTTAATGGTATACATTTTGGCCTTACCACCCGCCAAACTTCCTGTCGGATTAATCATCTTTTCCTGAGTTCCTTGGTAGGTACATGAAATGGAATAATTTGTTTCAGGTTTCACCAAAGCCATATAAGTACCGCTGGCCGCATCGTAATAAGGAGTGGTTTCTACATCATTTATAAGAAGTTCTTTCGGCGCTACGTCCAAGCTATAATCGTCCAGCCCTCCGTTCGTGAAATCATACACCAGCTTAGGCATCTTAAATACCGCCAGAGCCATGCGGTGGTTCATCGTAAAAGTGACCTTACCTTGCAAACGGCCTGCTTCCGCCTGACTTGTACTTGTCATCAAATCACTCTTTGTATACTTGGAGCCTCCCTGATCAGCTGCAATTTCCCAATTACCAACAAATTCCGCAAACGGATCTTCTGCAGCAGGATCAAACGCCACATTCTCTTGATATGGATAATAAGCATAAAATGTGATATTCTTGAAACGCTCACTATCATACTCTATAGGATTTCCATCCAAATCCCATACCCCCTTTTCATTAAGAGTAAATTTGCGATTGGAAATTCCATCTACCAGTTGACCATTTTCTACACCATACATTCCAATAGCGTCCCCTTTTACGAAAGTTGTTTTAAAATTTTCGTCTATGGCACGTCCATCCGATATCCCTTGAAAGCCCATATCGGAAACACTAATCTGAAAAGTCTGTGCTGTAGAACCATTTCCCAAGCTTTCTTCCTTCGTGCAGCTTGTAAAAGCGAGCAGACCAGCCAAAGCACATATTGAAAGATTATTATAAATTTTCATCTCTTATTCATTTAAATATATGAACCTATAATTATTTCACCACTGGGACAATATCTTCATTTTCCATTTCACCCCATTCAGATCCATTCACATATGCTTCAGTACCTAAAGCTTTCGCATCTGGAGTTTCTTCTTTATTTACTTCTGTCCAAGGGTTAATATCAGTACCTGAAATTTCCAAAACTGTAGGATCGGCTGTCATATAGTCATTGGCAGTCAACGTATAATTATAAGAATATCCTGATTTCAATTCAGGCCAATCAGTAGTAGGCAACTCCAAGTAATAATAAATCCGTCGACCATCTGCTGTAGACATAGCAGCTTCAATCTCCAATCCTTCTGCACTTATCGTTTGAGGCAATAAATAAGCCGTAAAAGTATAATCATTATCAGCTGTCAGCGTTTGTTTCAAATCCCCCAATGCTGCATCTTCAGTTACAGCTGCGACACCAGTCGTAGTATCGAATGTACCTTTCAGCTTCATTCCAACCAAATAACATTCAATGCTAGTCAAGGTTACAGGATTGCCATCAGGATCTGTTCCAGGAACAAACTTTAAGTTCACCCGGCTCATCACATGGTTAAAATTCAAATGCACATTGGGTTCAGCCTTAGTAGCTTTAGTTGCTGCATATAAATAATCATATTTAACACGTTCTTCTGCATTAGCCTGATTATCGCTAGTAATCTCTACATTCTGAACAGGAGGAGTCGTACCTTCTTCCCCCATACAAGGATAATAAGCTGTTACATCATATTCTTCATTCCCCAATAACCAAATCTCATCAAATGCATTAATAGAGGTAAAAGAATTATCACTTGCATTGTAACGATAAAATACATTGCGCTGTGTAGGACCACAAGAAATACTCACTTCATCACCATCATCCCAAGTTACACCTGTAACACGAGATACATCTTGAGCATTCTGTTCATTAATTGATGCACTAAAGGTAACTTTCGCACCTTCCTCACCAGCAAACTTCACTTCGGCATCCTGTTTACAACTAGCTAACAGGAAAGCGGCAAATACCGCCATGAAACTAATGTTTTTCATACATACATTTTTTAATAAAATTGTTAATTACATTTTTTGTTTATATACACCTCTTTTATTATTTCGTCTATATTTAAGGTTTTCATTTTTGATTTGCATTGCAATGTTATATATTATTTAAATATATGTATAATTAGTATTGTACAAATACATGGAAAATTGTACAAAAACGCGTTTCAGGGTATTATAAGAGAGGTTATACCCGTATACTTCGCTTCAGAAAGCTCCAATTTTAAATATAGCTTATATACATTTACAGGATTCTCAAAAAGTTCAAAGTTCCCCAATCATCCCCATAGGCAATCATACAATTCCGAAAATAATTCTTGAATGAGTGTGAGTCTTAATTAAAGAAATCAGTCCTAGAAAACACAAAAGAATTGCCCAAAACAGAATTAAAGAAAAAAAAATGAACGTTTGAAGAGATATTTAAAGAACCTTTTTTAGCCTTCACCACAAGTAAAAATCAGGCTAAATTATTACCTTTAAAAAACACAAGGACACTTGAAAAAAACGTCTTTGCGTCTTACCTTAAACGCAAGTGCGTTTCAACCAAAACTCTTTGGCGTTTGACTTAAAACGTACTTGTGTTTTCAGTCAAACGTACTTACACC
>NZ_JBBKBF010000133.1:0-2781 GCF_037892625.1 Phocaeicola sp. ICN-14070
TACATATTCCGGAGCATACCCGTTCACTTTCCGGCAGCTTATTAGGGTATAAAACCATACCTTAAAAGCGTAATTTTTATCCGTTCATCCCCTAAAAGGATGAAAAAATGGATAACCAGACATTAAAATCTCAATTTTTCCGGAGCATATCCGTTCACCTCCGAGA
This sequence comes from Phocaeicola sp. ICN-14070, assembly GCF_037892625.1. Classification (NCBI taxonomy): domain Bacteria; kingdom Pseudomonadati; phylum Bacteroidota; class Bacteroidia; order Bacteroidales; family Bacteroidaceae; genus Phocaeicola; species Phocaeicola sp. ICN-14070. The sequence goes on from NZ_JBBKBF010000133.1 coordinate 167, forward strand.
ATTGCAGGTTGTAGCACCCTTTTTCCGGAGCATACCCGTTCACTTTAGACGTATGCTTTCAGATTTTCCGGAGTATATCCGTTCAGCCGTGCATGGAATTGTGAGCGTATATCTTCGTTTCCGGAGCATATCCGTTCATTCTTTCCCCGGTTTCAGTTTCCTTTGTGCTGGTAAGCTAACAAGAAACAGCACAGTCATGGCAGGAACAACAAAGGATATGAGTCTGATAAAACAAGTACTCCAGCTCAAGCAGGCCGGAGAATCCAACCGCGGTGTAAGCCGCAAGTTACCGATTGACAAGGAAACCGTCAACGGTTATGTGAATACAGTAAAAGCCAACGGATGGAACATCAGCGACCTCCTTGAGATTGACGATCCCGAGTTGGAACGGATGTTCCATGCTGGTTCTCCGGCATATACGGACAGGAGAATGGAAGAGTTTCTGATCCTGCTACCCAGATACAGGGAACTGCTGGCGGACCCCAAATCCCATGTAAGCCGTCAGGTCCTGTTCGATGAATACCGTGCGACTCATCCCGATGGTTACGGCAAGTCACAGTTCTATTACCATCTGAAGCAGAATCTCGTTGCGAAGAAGGATGTTACGGCCGTACTGGTCAACACCTACAAACCGGGTGAAAAGCTCATGGTGGACTTTGCCGGTGACAAGCTCAGCTATGTGGATGCCGAAACCGGAGAAATTGTCAAGGTGGAGGTGTTTGTCGCCTGCATGCCTTACAGCGACTATACCTATGTGGTATGTGTACCTTCGCAGAAGACGGAGGACTTTCTGTATGCCATAAGGATGTGTCTGGAACATCTGGGCGGTGTACCTTCCATACTGACTCCTGACAACCTCAAATCGGCTGTAATCAGCAATGACCGGCATGAGCCGAAGCTGAACAAGGCTCTTGAGGACATGGGCAACTACTACCATTTCGTGGTACTGCCATGCGACCCGGCATCGCCGACACAGAAGGCTCTGGTAGAGGACTCCGTAAGGATTACATATAACCGTGTCTATGCCAGATTGCGTAACCGTACCTTCCATTCACTCCTGGAACTGAACCGTGCCGTATGGGAGCTGATGGAAAGGCACAACCAGACCCGTATGCAGAAGCGTCCCTACAGCCGTGAGGAGCGTTTTCATGCCATGGAGAAGGAGCTGCTGAAACCCTTGAAACCGGAACCCTATGAGATGCGCCTGTATGCCGATCTGAAAGTACAGGCAAACTGCCATGTGGAGCTGAGACAGGACAAGGTGACCCATTTTTACTCCGTCCCCTATATCCATGTAGGAAAACAGGCAAGAGTAGTCTTTACGCGTTCATGGGTCAAGGTCTATGTGGAGCAGAAACTGGTGGCCTCACATATCCGCAGCCATACATACGGCTATACCACAGTCAGGGAACATCTCGCATCCAGCTGCAGGGTGATTATGGAGCGTTCGGCAGCCTATTATGTGGAGAAAGCAAAAGATATATCACCTGACTGCCATGAATATGTAAAAAGAATCTTTGACCCCAAACGTACCGCACAGCCTGAAGAGGTGTATTACAAGCTGTGCAACTCCATAGTCAGCCTCAGAAGGAAGTATGACCTTGCCACGTTTGACCTTACCTGCCGTCAGTGCATGGAGTACGGTATTTACTCCTACAGCAAGTTTGAAGCCATACTCAGACGTAACGGCATGAATGCATCCGCAGACGAGACGGTAATCTTCCATGCGCCTACACCGTCAAACCACGGGAACATGCGCGGAAAAGACTATTTTACAGGAAATGACATAAACCAACAACAATAAATGATTATGAGCAACGAAACAGAAAGAACACTGCACGAGCTGAAGCTTCCGGGAATGGCAAGCTGCTGGAGCTCTCTGGAAGAAACACATCAGTTGGACAAGCTTACCCTGCGTGAAGGCATGCAGATCATGCTCCAGTACGAACGTGACACGAGAGGGAACAACCGCATCCAGCGTCTTATAAAGAATGCCGGCTTCCGTCTGAGAGCCTCGATGGAAGAACTTGAAACGGACACGGCAAGGGGCATACAGGCCTGCTCTGCAGCCGACCTTGCAACCGGAAATTACATCATGGGCGGAATGACGGTCATCATTACCGGACCGGCAGGAACCGGGAAGTCCTACTTTGCCTGTGCCCTGGGTGACAGGGCATGCAGGAACGGCCGGAAGGTACTGTACTTCACGATGAACATGCTCATCGAGAACCTGAAGCTTGCACATCTGGAAGGACGGGAAACAAACTTCTTCCGGAAGCTGAACGCACATGACCTGCTGATTATCGATGACTTTGGGATGGTCAAGCTGGACGGCCAGATACAGCATGACTTTGAACAGATCATAGATGACCGGTACAACCGGAAGGCACTCATCCTGGCCAGCCAGCTTCCCGTTGCAGACTGGTATGATGTGTTCCAAAGCGAGCTCATTGCGGAAGCCTGTCTGGACAGAATCGTGCATAAGGCAATAAAATTTGACCTTAAAGGAGAGAGCCTAAGAAAGAAGTATTAACTTTGCCAACAACACTGAATACTAACTGGGGACTGAACGGATATCACCGGAAATGCTGAACGGGTATCCGCCGGAATATGCA
>NZ_JBBKBF010000134.1:0-2762 GCF_037892625.1 Phocaeicola sp. ICN-14070
GTTAATACGAAGTTCCAGTTCATAACCACGGTTTTTAACTTTACCCATGTTTATCCAAGGTGCACTTACAATACCTCCAAAATAAGAAGGCATAGCACGATCCGAACCGCTGATAAGAATATCCGAACGTTTATCTCTAAAAATTTCAATATTACCAGCAAACAATCCGTCTAAGAATGAATAATCAATACCAAAGTTAAATTTACGAACAACTTCCCAATGAATATCCGTATAACCTACAGTCTTCTGACGATAAAAAGTATAAGGACTTGCTACATTATACAAACCAGTTGCAATGTTGCCTCCTGTTTCCCACTGATCCATATAAAGCCAACGACGAGTTGTATCCCATTCATCACCGATTACGTCATTACCGATTTCACCGTAAGAAGCTCTCAGCTTCAACATATCAAGGAACTTGATTTTCTTCATGAACTTTTCTTCACTCAGCATCCAGCCAATGGCACCTGAATTAAAGAATACAAAACGATTATCAGCACTAAACTTATCAGAACCATTATATGCACCGTTATATTCCAAGAAATACTTATTGGCATAGTTATAGGTAACACGGAAAGCCCAGTCCTCACGATAATTAGGAACAATACTACCTTTCGCACGCTCCTGACGGCTGAATAATCCCATAGCACCTACCGTATGATTACCAAATGTATTGTTATAATCAATCTGGGCAGAATAATAGAGATGACGTTCCGTAGCATTATTATCGATAGCACCACCTTCAGCAATCCAGTTAACTTGTTCATGGAAATCAAAGTTATGACTACCCTGGCTTGGATTATAGCTGACTGCACCCGTCTCTGGATTAATGTATTTGTACAACGCCTGATCAGTTGAGTTTACACCACGGTTCTGTTCGTAAAATACATTGTCCCATGAAATAGAAGCTTTGGCACTTAAACCTTTTACAATAAAGTCCAGTTTCTGTTCTAATGTAAAGTCAGTTGTCAAACGAGTAGTTGTACGTGTATTCTGTCCGGCCAAGGCCAATTGAGCAACTGAGTTATTGGCATTATTTATCGGGTCATATCCCCATGTACCATCTGAATATTGAGGATAAAATACATTAGGAGGTGTACTATAAGCACTACCCCAGATATTATATTCATAATCAGTACGAGGTCCTTGTTTTACCCCATGTGAACCTGAAAGGTTTGTCTTTAACAATGTTGTCTTGGTAAGCTGGAAGTCAAGGTTACTACGCATATTTACACGGTTATAACCATAAGTAGTCTGATAACCACGTCCATTATCATATTCCTTAAACAAGTCACCTTCGTGCTGATAGTCAATGGCTGCATAATATTTCACAAAACGTGTACCACCACTCACACTGACATTGGCATTTTCAGAAAATGCATAATCCTTAAACATCCAATCTGCCCAGTCAATATTAGGATAGCGTTCTGCTTCTGCCTGATTTGCAGGATTACGATATTTATTCATTTGTTCCTGTGACATCATGTACATCCAAGAATCAGGAGTTAAACCTAATTCATATTCTACTGCATCATTACGCAATTGGAATGCATCGTATGAATCAAGTTTGTTAGGCAGTTTTGAAGGCATCTTTAATGCCATGCTACCACCTGCATTAATAGTCGCTTTACCTTCCTTACCACGTTTAGTAGTAATCAAGATGACACCGTTAGCACCCTTTACACCATAGACAGCAGTTGCTGACGCATCTTTCAACACTGAAATAGATTCTACAGAGTTTACATCGATACCTGACATCGGACGTTCAATTCCATCGACCAAAATCAACGGAGCGCTATTGTTCCATGAACTTGCACCACGAATGACAATTTGCGGATCTTCCTCACCCGGCATACCTGTTGAAGCTGTAGTAACAACACCCGGCAAATTACCAGTCAGTGCAGATCCCAAATCAGAAACTCCACCGGCACGTTCCAGTACTTTTGAAGAAGTCTGCGTAATAGCTCCAACGACAGATGCTTTTTTCTGTTGTCCATAACCTACTACTACAACCTCGTCCAAAACTTCTGTATCTTCACGCAACACGACTACAATCATCGTTCTTCCGTTAACCTTTACATCTTGTGGAGTCATTCCCAAATAAGAGACTGTCAAGACTGAATTTCTATTGGGAACTTCAAGGGTAAAATTACCATCAAAATCGGCAACTGTTCCTACATTCGTATTACCTTTTAATACGATTGCTGCACCAATCAAAGGTTCATCATTTGCATCAAGCACCTTTCCTTTCACTACAACACCATTCTGAGCCATTAAAGAAACGCTACAGAAAAAAAGAAGTAAAAAGAAAATACGGCTTCGCGTGAGAAATAGCTTCTGGTTAGAAGAACTATTCTCGAGAAACTTTTGTCTTATGTTTTTCATTATACCAAATAATTAAAAATAAAAAAATTACAAAGAGTTACCTAATAGTATCCTTTCGTTATCCTCCGTCTTTTTTATTAACAACCATACGCATTTCATTTAAGATTACACAATTATAAATCATTTAACACAATGCAAATGTAAATCTTAATTAATAAAAAGGATTTATACCATATTACCAACACCTATGTTACATGTTACATCATTATCCCGTGTGTAACATTTTCTTTATTCTACGATACATTTAGGCTGTACAACATAAAAAGAATGGCCCCATCTTTTACACAATCTTAATTTCTATACACAAACGTAACTTTGTGTTACATAGCAAACACAAAGGCGCTCGGCTCCAAACGCAAGTACATTTCGATTAAAAC
>NZ_JBBKBF010000135.1:0-2591 GCF_037892625.1 Phocaeicola sp. ICN-14070
TTGTTCATCAGATCCTCACTGGTAACTGCAGAAACAGCACCCGTCAAATTCACTTTCTTCTGAGTGCCATAACCTACTACTACAACCTCATCCAACAATTCGGTATCTTCTTTAAGAACAATTCGCATTATTTTGCCCGAAACTGCAGGAATCTCCTGTGAAGCATACCCTACATACGTCACACGCAAAATGTCTCCTGGATTAACTGACAGAGTAAAATTACCATCTAAATCACTTACAGTTCCATTGTTTGTATGCTTTACCAGAATACTTACCCCAATCAAGGGTTCTCCGTTTCCGTCTGTAATGTGACCTTTCACACTGTTTGTTCCTTGTCCCCATGCAATGGAACTCACACAACAAGCAAAGAGTAACATAAATACTCTCAAGGCTTGCCACATTTGCCTAATAGAATTGTGTTTCATCTTTATTTAGATTTAAATTATACAATGCAAAGTTAATTATTCATACAACCCGAATATAGGATTAAAGTATCTTTCAATAATACAAAATCGACATTATTCAAACTTAAAACGATAAAAGATTAACAAAATCGATATTTCTTGCAATTTATCGACAAACATGTTTTAGCTACTACTATATCTTCCAAACTACTCTACAAATTCTCTGTTTTGACTTTACATATTCTCTGTTTCACAGTGCGAGATTTGTATTTCACACTGTGAAATATATATCCCACACTGTGGTTTTTATATTCCACAGTGTGAAACAGAGAATTGACTGTTTAATTTCAGTTTTTATACAAAAGCATTCCTCAAAATGATCAATAATTCCCTATCTTTTATACCGTCACTGCAATCACCTCTGAAAAACACACAAAAAATGCCTGACGCTCATTCTAAAAGCATCAGGCATTCTCCACGTAAATATAAATAGCCTAACTATAACTCAATCAAGGCTAACCTTCATCACAAATCCTCCACGCGGCAGACAGTCCACCTCATGTACAGATTTCTTCAAACCAGAAAGCATCTGTATATCAAACTGATTACGTTCTTTTCCATCGGCATACAGAGTGATTTCTTTGACAGGTCCCTGAATAAAGCTCAAATCTACAGCAAGCGATTTCTTCTCGTTTGTTCCGTTCAGGCCGGCAATATACCAGCAATCACCACTCTTCCGGGCAAGCACCACATAGCTGGAAGGATAACCGCTCAGCAATTTCGTATCGTCCCAAACGGTGGGAAGTGAAGAGATAAATGAGCGTACTTCAGCTGGTTGGGCATGGTATCCTTCGGGACGGTCGGCCAAATGCTGCAAAGCAGATTCAAATGCAACCAGCAGAGCCAGTTCATGCCCGTTCGAAGTGATATGCGGATGCTGAGAGTCTGTAAAAGTACAAGGAGTATAGTCCATCGGGCCCACTACATTACGCGTAAAAGGCAATGTACAGTTATGCCATGCCGCACTGTCGGTCAATGTCTCCTTATTATTATACCATTCAGCTCCATATACTCCTTCTACTGACATCATGTGAGGATAAGTGCGCTGCCAGCCTCGCGGAATAGGAGCTCCATGAAAGTTTACCATCAAATGATATTTAGCCGCATCCTCCAGAATGTCCACAAAATAATTCATCGTAGATATACTGTCCTGGCTGAAGAAATCTACTTTTATTCCTTTCACACCCATGGACTCAAGCCAGGCAAATTCTTTCTGACGTGTCTCCGGTTTGTTCAGACGATACAAAGGACCAAACGCACACCACGCGGTAGAGGAGTTATACCACAACAAAGGAGCAACTTTCTTCTGTTTTGCATAAGCCAAGGCATCTTCCACATTGCCACCGTTCCCCATTTCATCCCATTCCGCATCAATCAACATGTAAGGAAGATGAAAATCTGCCGCAAAATCAATATACTTCTTTATCAGCTGATAATCTCTTGAACCGTGATTATAAGCCCAGTAAATCCAGAAAACGACTCCTGGCTTAATCCAGGAAACATCGCTCAGCCGACAAGGCTCACTGACGTCTGTCACTAAAGTGGACTCTACCACATCGGCCAGAGAACCGATAATGGCCACGCGCCAAGGCGAACACCATCTACCGGAAGCTTTGGTCGGTTCTGCCATCTCTATTTTATAGGTCGACTCATTGGCAGCATTGTTCAGCCAGGAACCACAGTTACCTTTCGCAACATTCGCTTCTGAGATAAGGGTAAAAACAGAATCTGCCACTTCAAACAATGCCGGGAATCCCCATTGTCCTGCAGTATATCCTTGCACACGACCTTTATTTTTCAAATAGAAGTCTTCATAGGCCTGATTCAACTTCTGTGTCCATCGGGTAATTCCTTTCTGAAAAGCAAAAGCTGTAGTTTCATCAGTCACACACATTTCTTTAGTCAGGCGGGGAAATACATAACGAAAAGCTATACCGTCATCATATACCCGAAGTTCCAAATCCAGCGATACGTTCTGAGCGCTCTTGAAATGAAATATCTGCTGGTTTCCCTCGTTCGTGCAATGACGGCGTTTACCCGTTATCATGGTATAATCCTCACGTACAGGAGTCACGGCGGAAGAAGACACATAATTAAATTCGTCTCCAGATGTACGCTGAAGTTGAA
>NZ_JBBKBF010000136.1:0-2498 GCF_037892625.1 Phocaeicola sp. ICN-14070
GTCTTGTGTAGGCTAAGCACCCGGCGCCTTGTCATATTTCTATGGCAGGTTTCCAAATGCTCGCCTCCGAACCGGACTTACACCTCTCAGCGTATCCGGCTCTCCACTAATTTCAGTCTATCTTTCCGTCATGTATCTTCTTATGACAACTCCTGCACACTGCAATCGTCTTGCGTTTGCGGGCAATCATGTGTCGTTCCCAGCTTTCCTTTCCCTGCAAGTTCTTTAGCTTCCTTACATGGTGCATAACAAGGTCGTCTGTCGTTCCACATAGTTCACACTCACGGGCTTTCAGCCTTTCAACAAGACTTGTCCGTCCCGCAGTATAAATTGTTCGTGGCATAGTGTCACATTCCGATTTATAGGTGGGTTTCTTTCGTTTGAAGCCACCATCGTAAAAGAATCTTTCCTTTACACCTGTTTTAGTCATGTGTTTTATGATAAACCTACCGTTCTTACGATATTTTTTGTTTACCTCACGTGTACGGCATTTATATTTGCCTGCAAACGTTTTGTACATGCTGTATTCCATGATGTACTTGAAATTATTCAAGGCATGGGCGCAGTTGTTGGCTATGGAGTAATAGTTATAGAAACCCACGATTTCTCGATTATAACTATCAAGGATTTCAAGGTCGTCATTGAATATCAGTCCCGATTTGCATTTCGGTTTCCATATTTCCTTTCCGTTACGGTTTGTCAGTTCTAAGACTCCCAAATTGAAAAGTTTTTTACGGACAATTTCCATACTGACATTTAAGCAGACCCTTTTACCATAGGTTCTTCTTAATCTACCCCGTTTATCCCTTTTTTGGTCGTTGGACTTTCTTACATTGATTTCATATCCGAGAAATTTGGCTGGTCTTTCCGTGTGAGTGACAAGTGTCTTTTCATCGGACAGCTCCAATGCCAGTTTATCAGCAAGGAAGTTTTTAATATCTTCCTTTATCTGTTGTGCATCTTGCTTGCTTCCGATAATTCCCACAAGAAAATCATCTGCATATCTTGCATATTTCATTCTTCTGTAATCGGCGTCCATTTCTTCGCCGTTGGGATATTTAGCCCGTCCTTTTTCTATTGCTTTCAGTTCAAGGATTAGCTTTGTCCTTTGCCTTTCATCTTTTACGGATTTCAATTTTCGCACAATACGTTTTCTTGCATTGCCAAAGTCCATACTTTCTCTACTGAATCTTCGTTTCTTCCCTTTGTCGAATTTGGCTATGTATTCCTTTATATACTTATCCAGCTTGTCAAGGTATATATTAGCCAATATCGGGCTGATGATACCCCCTTGCGGTGTGCCACTGTAAGTATTGTGGAATTGCCATTCCTCGATATATCCAGCTTTCAAAAACTTGCGTATCAGTCGGATGAATCGTTCATCCGCAATGCGCTCCGAGAGAATGTTTATCAATACATCATGGTTTATATTGTCAAAGAAGCCTTTTATATCTCCCTCTACAAACCATTTTGCACCGCTAAACTCCTTTTGGATATGAGTTAATGCAGTATGGCAGCTTCGATTGGGACGAAACCCATGCGAGGTATATTCAAAACTTCCCTCGTATATGGCTTCCAATACCATTCTTACCACTTCCTGTATCAACTTGTCATTGAAAGTCGGCACGCCAAGAGGTCTTTTCTTACCGTTTTTCTTCGGTATGTACACTCTCTTTGACGGTTGGGGTTGATACGTTTCGTCTTTTAACATATCAATTAACTTTTCAATTCGTTTCAGGCTCATGCTGTCAATGGTCTGACCGTCCGAACCTTTAGTCATGTTACCTTCTTTAGCGTAAATACGCTGATAGGCAACATAGAACATTTCCTCATTGAACAAAATTCTGTAAAGACGTTCAAACTTATAGCTTGCATCCTTACTGTGTTCTGATAGACTGTTTAATACTCTTTCTGGACTTCTCATAATGTCTCTCACATTTTCCGTTAATTGTATTAATAATTAGCTGCTTCCCTTCGCCATGTACAAGGCGTTACCTTGCTCAAACTACTATGGAAGCTCCGTTACCACTCCGAATTTTCATAGGTCGAACCTAATAGCCTTTCGGCACTTCGGGATAGGTAATCCCCGTTTATCACATCGTAACTGTTGGCATGATAGATTGTCGGATACGACTTCCGTCCTTTACTCGCTTACTGCGGTTGTGTCGTGATAAGTTCTTGCTACATTCATACCTATTCACTGAAGTAGTATCACGATATGGCGGTTGATAGTTACCTTACGCCATAGCCTCAAGGGGGACCACTCAGACTATCGTTCAATCAATTCGGACTTTATCCTCATATCTATCTTTTCATCTCGCCATTCAGTCGCAGTTTGGTAACTAACTGACTTATGACTTTTCCGACATGCTACACTCCCTGCTCGGTTAAGTTTTCCCGAAACAGATAAGTCGGCTGATGATAGGTTATTTTTCAAAGAACACGTTCCTAATCTCCTGCCAAAGAGATATTTACGATGCAACCTTTACGGGCGCACA
>NZ_JBBKBF010000137.1:0-2495 GCF_037892625.1 Phocaeicola sp. ICN-14070
GTGCGCCCAGAATGGTCGCTTAATAAATACTTCTTTAGCAAGAAGTTAGGATTGGGTTCGATATAGTCCTATCGTCAATCAGTTTATCCAAAAGGGAAACCCGATGGAGAGTGTAGCATACTGATTAAAGCTCCAAGTCCACTAATAGTCAGGTGGCGACTGAGGGGCAAGACGAAAAGACATACATAAGGATGAAGCCTTGATTGGTTGAATGATAGTTCAGTGGTACCAAATCTTGCAACAACGGAAGACTATTATACATACGTTGTTTCATAGTACTCTGCCTATTTTGTGCGTTAGTGCAGAGCATAAAGAACCGACTATGACACAGCCGCAATAAGCGGACAAGAACGAAAGTCGCATCCGACAGTATGTCGTGCTAACAGTTATTAAGAGAACTAACTGGGGATTACCTAAGTCGGAACGCTGGAACAAACAGCTATAAAGAAAGCTTTTGAATATCCGATATGGTAACGGAACTTCCGTAGTAGTCTGAGCAAGGGAAAGCCTTGTACATGGCGAAGGGAAGTAGTCTGTAACTTTAATACAAACAACGGAAAACGTGAGAGACGTATGAGAAATCCAGAGCAAGTATTAAACATTTTAGCTGGACACAGCAACGAGCCCGAGTATAAATACGAAAGGCTTTACCGTATTCTATTCAATGAACAGATGTTCTTTGTCGCCTACCAACGTATGTATGCAAAGCCGGGCAACATGACACCCGGCACAGATGGCAAAACTGAGGATGAAATGAGCATTGATAGGATAAACAAACTCATAGAGAGTATAAAGGATGAGACTTATAGTCCCAATCCTGCAAAGAGAACTTACATTCCGAAAAAGAATGGGAAGATGCGTCCGCTAGGAATACCGTCTTTTGAAGACAAATTGGTTCAAGAGGTAGTAAGAATGGTGCTTGAAGCCATATATGAGGGACACTTTGAGTGGACATCGCACGGTTTCAGACCAAACCGAAGCTGCCACACAGCACTGAAAAGTCTACAAAACAATTTCAACGGTGCAAAATGGTTCATTGAGGGAGATATAAAAGGCTTCTTTGACAACATAGACCATAATGTGCTGATAGAAATAATGAAAGGCAGAATAGCAGACGACAGATTTCTTCGTCTGATACGGAAATTCCTCAATGCAGGGTACATGGAAGAGTGGCAATTCAACAAGACTTATTCAGGGACACCGCAAGGTGGTATCATAAGCCCTATTTTGGCAAACATATACCTAGACAAGTTCGATAAGTACATGGATGAATATGCCAACAAATTCAATAAAGGGACAGCAAGAAGCCGCAACAAGGATATTTGCAAACTCAACAGCAGAGTACACTACCTAAAACGTAGGATAAATGAAGTAGAGGATGTAAACGTAAGAACAAGGATGGTAGAAGAACTGCACGAAAAGCAGAAGCTGATACTTACAATGCCAAGTGGCAATGATATGGATGTAAACTTTCGCAGGTTGAAATACGTGCGCTATGCCGATGATTTCCTTATCGGAGTTATCGGAACGAAAAACGAATGTGAGAAAATCAAAGCTGACATCACTAAGTTTATGCAGGAAAAGTTAAGGCTGGAGATGTCACAGGAAAAGACTTTGATTACAAATGCACAAGACAGCGCAAAATTTTTGGGTTACGAAATATATGTCCGTAAAGACTATGCCACAAAGAGAAACAGTAACGGAACAGTGCGCAGATACTTCAACGGGAATGTGATACTACACGTTTCAAGAGAAGTAATCAAGAACAAGCTGCTCAGCCTTGAAGCCATGAAAGTTGTCACCAAACACGGCAAGGAGACATGGGTGTCAAAAGGCAGGACTTATATGATTGACAATGAAGCGCACGAGATTGTATCTCAGTTTAATACCGAAATACGAGGGTTCTACAACTATTACTCAATAGCAAACAATGCATCGGCTTTGGGACGCTCTTTCGGTTGTATTATGAAGTTTTCCATGTACAAAACTCTTGCTCAAAAGCTGAATATGTCAGTGAGAAAAGTCATTGAAAGATACCGCAAGGACAATCTCTTTGCAGTGCCTTTTGTAAACAAGGGAGGAGAAACCAAGTACAGGGTATTCTATAATGAGGGATATGCCCGCAAAACGGATTGTGAAACAGCCCCAAGTGACAATCTGCCGTACATGTTCAAAACGCCATCGTTGAGTCTGATAGAAAGGCTTACAACAAAAACGTGCGAACTATGTGGCAAGCACGGAGAAGTGGTAATGCACCATGTCCGCACACTCAAAGAGTTAAAAGGTAAAAATGACTGGGAACGCAAAATGCTCTATATGCACAGAAAGACTTTGGTCGTATGTGCGGAGTGTAACGCAAAAATCCAGAGATGTGTCAAGTAAGATGATGTTACAGATGGAGAGCCGTATACATGGAGACGTGTAAGTACGGTTCGGGGGCAGGTAAGCGAAAACCTACCGCTGTAAAGCGGAAAGGCGTTGTTTGCCGAGCCTAC
>NZ_JBBKBF010000138.1:0-2464 GCF_037892625.1 Phocaeicola sp. ICN-14070
TGTAAAGCTTAATGGTTAGATAATCAGACGAAAATAAAAAATAGCTGAGATTCCGTAATCTGCTAAATGGGTAATTTATCCTCATCGTAATGTGGAGATTTTGTACAATTCTACAAAGTTAAAACAAACGTAAATAGTTGATAAATAAATGTTTATGATTCCTATATAAAAAGAGGTATATATAAAATCAATCAGATTATTTTAGTTAAATAAGAAATTGCCTGAAAACCTTTTTCTCTTTTCTTTGTTATAAATATACAGAAAAAAATCACTATCTTTTTAATTAATAATCTATGAACATAATCAAATTTGTGTCCGTAGCTTTGTGGAGCATGTGTATGCTTTTTCTAAGCTGCAAGAAGGAGAATCCATCTTTGAATGAAACTCCTGCAACTGTAGAAATTTTCGTATGCAATTCAAAAGGGAAGCCTTTGGAAAATAAAACAGTTGGTTTATACGATGAGAATCGTTATAAAGATTTTCAGAAAGATCATACCGTAAAGCCATTGGCCGAGGTCATTACCAATCAAAAAGGAATAGCTCATTTTGTGTTGGAAAGTCGTCCATGGTTTGTGAAAGGAACATCTGCTGAACTAATGTTTGTGGTGCAGGAATTGCAGGATGCCTCAAATTATAGATGGTGGAGTAGAGGAGGAACAGTTACGCTTGGGAAAGCGCATTCCTTTAAAATAGAAGTCGTTCATCAAGATGGTGCAGAGGGAGATGGAACAATGGAAGAAAAACCCGGTGAAGATGCCGGTGAGAATGTAGAATCTCCTTTTGTGATAGAAAATGGAATATTAACCGGTATAAAAGATCCTTCTTTAACTCAGGTTGTACTCCCGGCAGAAGTGAAAACCATCGCTTCTGGGGCTTTCAGAGACTCTCATATCGAATCTTTAGTGCTTAATGAGGGATTGTTATAGAGCTTCAAGCTTTCTCAGGAAGCCAGAAATTGGCTTCTGTCGCGTTTCCCGCTTCTTTAAAGGAGATAGGTGGACATGCGTTTGAAGATTGTGTGGCTTTGACAGAAGTTGACCTGTCCAAAACGGCTCTGCAGGAAATCAGTTCCGATGCTTTTCGTGTATTTATAACCATAGAACAACCAAAACTAATCAGAAATATCCGAGTGTAAATCTTTAATTACCAGCATATTCTAAAATTTAACACTTTTCGGTTGCCATTTGTCGCTTCCCAAATTTCCACATATTTTTGAGACGTATTTCTGACGTGGAGAATTTGCGGGGCTTGTTTTTTGTCACACCGTGCAGACAGTTGACAAGGGTTTACAACCGTTTACGACAAGCGACAATAACCGCCCCGATATGCGGAAACAGTCACACTGTGTAGAAAAGCGACAATGGTTGACTTCCGTTCACATCCGTTTACCATTTCAGAGATATAGGATTGAAGAAATGAACCATTAAACGATAAAACGGAACAACGTGAAATATCCGTGAATACCTCCACGATACATCATTTTGAAATAGTTTTCGATAATCCCGATTTTTCACGGTTATTTGTTCCTTTCAGCCATGACACGCTCCACATCTGAGCGCAAAAGCAGGTTTTTCACACCCACCTTTATCTTTTCGATGTGCTTCACCTTGACGATATGGCAGATGTTGGCTGACGAAAGACCATAGATTTGCTGCACCTGCTCAACGGTATAGTAGCGTTCATCGTTCACAAGGTCAGTTCTGCGGAGTTCGTTCAAATGTGATTTGGAGTAATAGGTACGCCCGTACTCTCTTTTAGTGGGTATCTTATGGCGATAGGTGTAGGCACGGAGTGCGGTCGGCTTCATGCCGAACAGTTCCTCCACCTCCTCGGTCAGTAGCCAGTCGGTAATTTCGCTAATATCAACTGCCACACCGAAAAACTCGTCAATATGCTTCTTGCTGTAATAGTTCTTTCCTGCGATACGGCAGATGGGGATATGGTTACGCTTGGCTGAAGTGTAAAGCCATGACTGCTTTACCTTAAAAAGGGACATCACCTCCTCGCCCGAATAGAAGTCCAACACTTCTTCGCTTTCCTTTTCCCTTTTTTCTCTTTTGGCAGGTAAGGAAGATGAAGATGATTTCCTTGGTGTGGAGGTGTTGCCGGGCAGGATGCGGTGATAGGGATTGCCCTCCAACATCTGCTCGATGTCGGCTCTGCGGATGAATGCCATGCGGTTGCTGATGCGTGAGGCTTTCAGCTTGCCGATGGCTACAAGTTTGTAAATGTACTGTCGGGAACAGCCCATGAGGATGGCTGCTTTGGAAAAGGTGAGATACTCCTGATGCTGTATCTCCATCAAGGGTTGGGCGACTTTGAAGAGGTTGTTCTTCTGCATCACTCTGGCTCGTTTGGCTTCTGCCTGACAAGCCTCACTGCAATATCTTTGCATACCGCTTCGGGTTACAAAGGACTTGCCGCAAAAACTGCATTTTCTGGTTGCTTTCATACCGTTTTATCG
>NZ_JBBKBF010000139.1:0-2405 GCF_037892625.1 Phocaeicola sp. ICN-14070
TATAATAAGAGCCTTTCTATTCTTTTTCAATCGCATTTTCTGAATGAACAAGTCCATTATGATAAGAGTAACAATAGGGAAAAGAATGGGATTTTCTTTAATCGCATCAATTTCAAAGACTATGAATTTCTCATCGAAAAGAGATTTATCCATATCATCATTGAGCGTTCTTTCAAATACACCACCTTTATAGAAATCATCCATTACAAAAGAGAAATCCTCAATATCAAATTTAACCTTTTTCTCTTTGACTATACAAGGGATTCTCTTCATGGCAAATTCATAAAATGAATTGAAATTCAATTCTTCAACAACCTCATGCGTTGCCGTTATATTTTCTCTTTCTTCCTCTACCAGTTTTTCTATTTCTTCCTCCGACAACTCTTCATCATAATCAGTAACCGTTTCTCTAAGTGATTTTCTATAATCCCTTAACTTTTCCGATACAGATTTATTTCCACCAAAATATGAAGCATAATATTGGGATATTACCATTCTTATTATTTTGGATTCAGCTTTTGATACAGTGCCATCAGAACCTTTCCATATTAATATAATTAGATTCTTCAGGAACTCCCTTTTCTCTATATTATCTTCTTCTTGGGTTATCTTAAAAGGATTCATTGTAATAGGCTTCTCTTCCGTATAAGATATATACTTTCCTCCCACATAGGAACAAAGACCCTCATAAGAATTTCCAGTATCAACCATGATTATATCAGTGTTCTGCTCATACAACTGCCTACATACACTATTCATGTGGAAAGATTTACCAGAACCAGAAGGACCCAAAGAGAAGAAATTGGAATTATCCGTAAGTTTAACCTTTCCCTCCTTTCCTGTAATATCAATAGCTTTGGGTATGCCAGCTCTATTTGTATAATACATCTTTAGTGGAGTATCTTCAGAACCTGATATTTTTTCTTTGTACAAGAAACAAGCCGCAGCATCATTAAGTGTCAAAAAACGGTCATATTCTTCATTAGTATAATAAGCACAACCGGGCGCAGCACATTGAAAAAGTTCCAACTGGTTATAGGCGCTCTTTGATATTCTTATACTTGACTTGTCTAATTGAGATTCAATATAATTACAAGAATTATCTAAATCCTTTGATGAAGATACTATAAGATTACAATGAAGATACACAAGAAGTTTGCCGTTACGCTCTATATCATCCAAAACAGCGTCAATATCTTCTTTGGCAGCATCGTTTGCTGGATCAGGGACAGAAGCATGCCTATTACGCTTTCTTGATAGCCTCGCTTTCTCTACCCGTTGTGAGGGGATGAAGATTGCTTGATTATATAATATGCAATCTGCCCCCGGAACAGCAGAAAGAAAGCCTAATATATCAGAAGCAATATCATTACCCTTTATTTTTTCTTCCCTATAAGGCTTTATAGTATTAGGCAAATTTGATTCACCTACATCCATAAGAGAAATGCAGCGCAAATGTTTTCCACCTATTTTTATATCATTATCAGATACAGAGAAGTTGTTGAACGTGAACTTTCCTTTTTCAAAGCTGAAAGAGATATAACGATAAATATACTCCTTTATCTCTTCTTCATTTAGTTTCCTGACCTTTATCCCATTTCCAGATAAAAAGTCTTTCAGTTTCGCAATTTTCAGGTGAAAGTCCTTAAATTTTTTCTTGTCATAATTAAAAAATCCTTTTTTGGGTTTTTCCTGCGTTACGATAAGATAAGTTTTAAGTTCCGTGTATTCCCTACCATTGAAAAAACGGAAATACGCTTGGGATAGAAAAGGCATATTGCTATACTCATGCTCATATTTCTGCTTACAAAATATATCCTGCTTCTGTAAAGCATACCCTTCTCCCAATAGCCTTATCACCGATGTCATAACATCACTGAAAGCATAATAAGCATTTATATCAGCACTATATTGTTCTACAACATTTTCTATCTCGAATATGACAGAATACTCACCTTTACTGTTATACAAAACAGTAGAACCCATAATGTCCTCTATCCCGATATATAATCTATCAAAAACATTTTTTTTACTCATATCGCATCTTTTTAAAAAAAGGGAGCTTTAAACTCCCTTTACTTTTTAAATACCCCACAAAAAACAAATATTCCTTTACTTTTCCGTTTAGAGAACAAGCCGTCTTTTTGTTTGTAAGCTATTAAACATATAAAGAACATTAAACAGACACTTAATCCCAAAAGGGCTATCCAAAAGTCAAATATTGCAAATAAAGCAGCAAATGTTATAAAGCTGCATCCAGCCCCTATCGCTGCCCATCCTATATATCGACCTTGAAGCCCCATAAAGGCAAGAGGTCTCTGCAAGCCTTTATATATAAGATATTCTTGATTATCCATCATTATAAGCCAAAGAATGCAGGTAGAGCAGTAGCAGCAGCCACAAGG
>NZ_JBBKBF010000140.1:0-2387 GCF_037892625.1 Phocaeicola sp. ICN-14070
GATCGGGTAGGTCAGCACCCTTACGGGCGCTTTCCCCCCTAAGAACCGTACATGATAGTTTCCCATCATACGGCTCAAGCAATTCAATACTTCTATGAAGCACGCTCATGAAAGTCCTCCTTTCTTGTTAAGGGATTTACAACATGTTTCATGTGCAAGATGCAGTTTGGATATACCATCCACGTTCAGCATCACCGTGCGCCACGGTGTGTCTTTGGTTATGGGTTCTCCGCATAATGGACAGCATTGGTTCTGTCTTTCCCACATGAATATGAGGGATTTCCTTCCTTTCAAACTTTCTTTCATACGAATAAGATTTCTGTCAAGGAAGTAGTCATACCATTCTGCATCATACGGATTTGCATCCCTTTTTATTTGGGGATATTTTGTAATCTTGGTATCAAACAGACGAGTTAGTAGGATATGTGTATTTCCCTTCGGACTGTCTTTTGCGATACCGAAACACCAATCACGATTATTCACACGATGAAAATACCGATTTTTAATCCATCCAAGAGATTTGTTTGAATGGCGTCTGAGACACCATCTCCAAATCATATTGAATATCTTTTGGTCGGTTTTTCTAAAAGTTTCTGAGGCTGCGCAATACCGATAGTACATTGACCATCCCGTCAATATTGGATTCAACATCATAAGTATTTCCTCTTGTTTCACTGCTCTGTGCGATTTCAATAGAACCTTCACCTTTTCGGTAAGTTTCTTTACACTTTTCTTTGACGGTTTTGTCAATAGTGTACCATTATATTTGCGAATATTGAATCCGAGAAAATCAAAACCTTCCGAAACATGGGTTATGACTGTTTTTTCTTCTGACAGTTCCAGCCCTCTTTCTTGGAAGAATTTGACTAGAATAGGTTTTACCTCGTTTTCCAAGACTTCTTTAGATGCACCTGTAATGATAAAATCATCGGCATATCGTACTAAACTCACTTTGGGATTATATGCAACACCATTACGGGTTGTTTGCTTGAATCCCGAAAGAGCCTTTTCGATGCCGTTCAGAGCAATG
Organism: Phocaeicola sp. ICN-14070; assembly: GCF_037892625.1. NCBI lineage: Bacteria > Pseudomonadati > Bacteroidota > Bacteroidia > Bacteroidales > Bacteroidaceae > Phocaeicola > Phocaeicola sp. ICN-14070. The sequence continues at coordinate 1,031 of NZ_JBBKBF010000140.1, forward strand.
TTAGCAAGAGTTGGCGATATGATTCCACCTTGTGGTGTACCTTCTTCCGTTGGAAAAACCTCTCCTTTGAAGACAAACCCGCATTTCAACCACTTACGGAGTATTTCTTTATCCATAGGGACATTGTTTAGAAGCCAATCATGGCTGATGTGGTCAAAGCATCCCTTTATATCTCCCTCTAAAACCCACTCAGGTGAGTAAGAACGAGATAAGAGGGTATGACAACGAATCATGGCATCTGCACAACAGCGATTCTTTCTGAATCCAAATGAATATTTGTCCGAAATGGTTTCTGCTACAGGGTCAAGTGCCATTAGGTACAATGCCTGCATTGCACGGTCTGTCATTGTAGGAATGCCCAAAGGACGAAGTTTACCATTACTCTTTTTGATATTGACTCTCTTTAACGGTTGAGGTTTGTAGCCTCTTCTCTTAAGTGTAGCAATGGCTCTGTATTTTCTTTCAGGTGTTGTCCATAATATTTTGTCCACTCCCGAAGTTTTTGAGCCACTGTTAGAGGTCACCCGTTTAACTGCCAATGCCTTGGCATAAAACGAGTGGGTAAGTGTCCATTGCAAAGCTTTCACTTTACCATACTTACCTTCTTTCTGAGCTTTTACAATACGCGCTTGAAGCTTCTTGACCGTTTCCTCCGCCTTGTTCCAGTCTATACTGGTCCAACTTTGGTTTCGGCCAGAAGGCGCACACTTAATATTTCTATTTTCGTTCATTTGCTTTCCTCCTTTAAGAAGTTCTTTAAGTTATCTTGTAAAAGAATTACCTAGTGGAAGTCTGCCCACTTTCGTGGAGGATGATGTTGTCAATGACACACGTGACATTGGCTTAATCCTTATCCATTCCGTTACAGAATGGCATTCGCTTTTTCCACAATCTTATACCTACATACCATTCGGCATTCCTTGCGGTCTGCTTACCCTTTGTGGGAGATATATAGGCTTACCGAGTTCCATGTTGATGCCAAACCAATGGGTTAGGTTCTGTCTCTCAGCCAGCGGTTCTGATGTTCGTGCATTCCCAAAATTCACAGAAATGTCCAACCGCTTTACCTTTTGGTTCAAGCCTATCAGCGTTGTTTGGCTTGTTCGACTTAACGACCTTTAAATAACAGTTCGCTTGCGCTAACCATACCATTGAGCCAAGCCCCCAGACTGCATAACGCTTGCGGTCGTTGAAATTCCCTCACGGTTCATTCTTCCCCTTTCGGGAGGGTTACCTTTTCAGAGCAGCTTAGCACAACTGATGTCGCACCTGCTCTTAGGCTACTATTGACGAAACAATAGGTTTAATCAGAGTTTAACTCAGTTAAACAGCCATCAACATGACTTGCTCGTCACAC
>NZ_JBBKBF010000141.1:0-2371 GCF_037892625.1 Phocaeicola sp. ICN-14070
CCCCCCTCAGAACCGTACATGAAAGTTTCCAATCATACGGCTCAAGCAGTGTTAAATTTCTATTTAATAGAAACCAGCTCATAGTTACATCTTATTAGTTTGAATGACTTTTCTTCTACAGCTGTCATGCAGCAGGAAATTTACTTTCTTGCCATTGACTATTTGTTGGGAAGTTCCCCAAGGATGTTCCTTGTCTATGGGTTTACCACATACGGGACATAAATGGTTCTGTCTTTCCCACATGTACAGCAATGATTTTCTACCGTTGAGCGACTGTAGCATCTTGTAAGTCTTACGCTTTTCAAAATACTCTGTCCATTCGGGGTCAAAGGGATTTGCTTCACCTTTTATCTTGACATATCGGGTAATCTTTGTGTCATACAGCCTTTTCAGTGCAATCCTGTCATCAGTCTTGCCTTTCTTGAAGTTTGCCACGAAGCACCAGTTGCGGTTTTTTACCCGTGTAAAGTATCGGTCGGCAATCCAGTATTTGCCTTTCTTGGGGTGTCGTCTCTTAGCCCATTGCCATAACTTTTCAAATATCAGGTAGTCAGCTTTTCTGAATGTGTCAGAAGCCACACAATTCTTATAGTAGTTTACCCAGCCTGTTATCACAGGATTCAAGAGCCTTATAAGTGATTCCTGTTTGCTTCCTTTATTGGAATCAATGATTCCCCGGATTTTCTGCATGAATTTCTTCAGGCTCTTTTTGGACGGTTTGATTAGAAGCACTCCTTTGTGTTTTCGGATATTGTACCCAAGAAAATCAAATCCGTCATCAATGTGTGTAATCTTTGTTTTCTCTTCCGACAGGGTTAATCCCCTTTCCTTGAGAAAGTCTACTACTAACGGTTTGATTTCTTCCAAAGCTTCCTTGCTTCTACCCGTGATGATAAAATCATCCGCATAGCGTACAAGATGTACTTTGGGATAGTAGGTCGTTTTCCTGTTTACAAATTTCTTGTGATACTTCTCTGCAAGCATAGTTTGCAGCCCGTCCAGTGTCATATTCGCAAGAGTTGGTGAAATGATACCGCCCTGTGGGGTACCCTCTTCCGTGGGGAATAGCTCCTTGTTGAAGACAAAACCGCATTTGAGCCATTTCCGCAGCATCACTTTATCCATAGGGATATTGTTCAGCAGCCATTCGTGGCTGATGTGGTCGAAACAACCTTTGATGTCACCCTCCATAATCCATTCGGGAGAAGTTTTCTTTGCAAGGACACAAAAACATTGTTCCCTTGCATCTCCAGTACTTCTCTCTTTACGGAAACCGTAGGAATTACTGTCCGCAGTTGTTTCCGATACAGGTTCCAACGCAAGCAGGTATAATGCCTGCATAGCCCTGTCTTTCATCGTCGGGATACCTAAAGGACGTAGTTTCCCATTACTCTTTTTGATATTGACCCTTTTTAACGGCTGGGGCTTGTAGCCTCTTCTTTTCAGTTCACCGATAGCCTTGAATCTGGCATTGGGAGTTGACCATTTCACCTTGTCAACGCCTGCGGTGTCACTGCCACTGTTTGATGTAACACGCTTTACGGCTAAAGCTTTAGCGTAAAACGAATGCGTTAGCACCCATTGCAAGGATTTCACCTTGCCGTGTTTGCCCGCCTTTTGAGCTTTTACAATACGTGCTTGTAGCTTATTAACCGCTATCTCACACTTGTTCCAGTCTATGCTTTCCCAAGTGCTCCATTTCCGGTCAGTAGATGCACACGATGTTTTAATCTCGTTCATTTGCTTTTCTCCTTTAATAAGTTCTATAAGTTTCTTGTAAAACATCCACCATGCGGAAGTCTGCCCACTTTCGTGTGAGGTGATGTTTCAACCTCTATCCGTTCCGTTACAGAACGGCATTCGCTTTCTCCGCATTCCTCTGCCCGCACTCCATTCGGCTTCACTTACGGTCTGCTTACCTGCTGTTAACAGGAGAAGTACGGGTTTACCATGTTTCTTGTATATGACAAACGAATGGGTTAGAATCCGTCTATCCGCCGGCAGTCGTTATGTCCGTGTAACCTTAGCATGGAGAAGGTTATCCGACTGCATCCCTTTTGGGTTAGAGCCCAGTATCATTAGCAGCTCATTCGAAGTTACGACGTTTATCAACGGTTCACATTACGTTATTCATACCATTCAGCCTAGCTCCCCTGTCGTTCGATACTAACGGCAGTTGTCATCCCCTCACGGTTCAGACTTCTCCTTTCGGAAGGGCTTCATTGTTGGTTCTGTTACCGCACGGGTTCATTGCTTAATACCGCACGTTCCCATAGGCTACTGTTGACGGAACAACAGGTTCAATCGTTCTATTTCCAACTCGTGGAATGAAAGTTGAACAATCATATACAAGACTTACATGTCACAGCCA
>NZ_JBBKBF010000142.1:0-2039 GCF_037892625.1 Phocaeicola sp. ICN-14070
CGTCTTTCTTATTCACTTCCACAAAAATGGATTAATAAAGCACAACTAAACAATGTACGCGTCTTTATCTCAGGTAGCAATTTGCTAACTTGGACCTCATATAAATATGCTGACCCAGAAATGCCAGTAAATGGAATCCCAACAATGGGACTTCCCAATCTAAAGACCGTTACATTTGGTATTGAATTAGGAATTTAACAAAAGAAACAATGAAAACAACTATAAATACTATATTTGCAGCTATGCTAACAGGAGCTACATTGTTGTCTTCGTGTGATGATTATTTGACAACACTGCCTAGCGATTCGTTAGTTAGCGAAGGAGCAATTACGACTGAGGAAGATACAAAAACTGCAGTAAATGGCCTTTATCAAGGACTTATCAGTGTAACAGATCCCACAAGTAACGTATCTTATAATTATTATGGAACTGATTTTATCACTCGCCCAGAGGTTGGAGGTGATGATATACAAACCCGCATGGTTGGAGATCGCACCGAGAATTTCTATCGTTTTACCGATAGGCAAAATAATGCCAAAGAATCACTTTGGTATGTTCCCTATGTATTGATAAACCGTGCAAATGTTCTTTTAGAAGCCATTGAAGAAGGTAATATCCCAATGACTGATGTCACAAAAAATTCACAAGGCGAAGCATTAGCTATTAGAGCCTTAGCACATTTCAACCTTCTGATTACCTATGGAGCACCTTATCAAAAAGATAATGGAGCATCTTTAGGAGTTCCTGTTGTTACATCAGTACTTGATGCTACAGCTTTACCAGAACGCCTTACCGTTGCGCAAGGATATGAAGCGGTTCTAACAGATTTAACAAATGCTTTAAATCTGATAAGTGAAAATAAGACATACGGTCATATCAATCGTTGGGGAGTAAAAGCCCTAATGGCCCGTGTTAATCTATACAAAGGAAATTATGATGAGGCTTATAATTATGCCAAAGATGTCGTTGAACATAGTGGATACACTTTGGTTCCTAATTCTGAATATATTGAAATGTGGGGAAAACGTGAAAATAGCGAGTCAATCTTTGATTTAGACTTATCCTCTACAATGTATAGTGGATCTAGAGAACTTATTGGAGCCGTTGTTGCACCAAGTTCATATGGAGCAATGGTAGCTACTACAGATTTTTTAAACTTATTAAATGAAGATCCTTCAGACGTACGATTGGGACTACTAATTAATGATAAAGAAGGTAAAAAACGGGTTATAAATAAATACCCGGGGCTTGATGGTAACGTAATTGTCAACAACATCCGGGTTATCCGCTTGTCTGACATTTATTTGATTGGAGCAGAAGCTGCATTAAGAAAAAATACTCCCGACCAAAAACTAGCCGATGAATACCTATATCAAATACGACATCGTGCGAACCCTAACAACACTAAAATTACAGCAACTATTGACTTAATCAAGAAAGAACGCAGAAAAGAACTAGTGATGGAAGGTCATAGACTATATGACATTTTACGTGTTGGAGATACTGTTGAAAGAAAAGGAGGAACACATTTCTTAAATGGAGAAGATTTGATAACCGTAAACTGGAATGATTATAGAACTATTATGCCTATCCCTCAGGCGGAAATTGATGCTAATCCTCAGATTAAACAGAATCCCTCATATTAATAGATTGAGAAGTTTTTCTTGAATTTATAATATATAGAAGCAAAAAGCATTGTCTTCTTATTTATAAATTCCGAGAATTATTATAGGAAACTTACCCAAGTTGCGTAGCGTATTCTTGGGTAAGTTTTTTTCTTAGTATGCTCTCTATTTTATTATAAGACATTTTCTTTAAACTACTTAATATATAAGTGGCTCAATATATATAGTTGTAAAATAAGAAATTTCATACTCTTAAAACAATATAAGGCAGGAAAACATATTTTATTGACAAATGAAAACGCGTTTACTGAATAATGTATGGAATTTTATTTGTCTTGTATGACTCAATAAATTCGTTTTGAGCTAATATATTCATCTAATTATATAAAAATGACTTATTCAGAGTATAATCTG
>NZ_JBBKBF010000143.1:0-1691 GCF_037892625.1 Phocaeicola sp. ICN-14070
CCTGAATAATTCATAGTCTCCACAAAAAAGAGAACGCCCTTCTTGTATATTTGCAAGAAAAGCATTAACTTTAAGGTGTTAAAAATAAACTTAATACCGGCGTTCTCATGTGCAAAGATACAACAAATAACGGAGTCAGTCAAGAGAAAAATCTTTTTTCTTTTCAAGACGTGCTTCCTGACAGGAAAATTCAGGTCGATTTCAATGCCCCGGACATCTCGTCCAATGGAGGACTGGTGCTTGTCGGTCTAATGAAAGACAGCATAGCGCGAAAGATAGCGCGCCTAATTCCGGATTATCGAAATCAACTTTTCGTACAGCATTCCTACGAAGAGATGGTCTGCCAGCGTGTCGGACAGATAATGTGCGGCTACGAGGATGCCAACGACTGCGACCGCCTGCGCCACGACAGTGCCCTTAAGATGAGCGTGGGCCGCAAGGCATCGGATCCCGGCCTGTGCTCACAACCGACGATGACACGGCTTGAGAATCATATTGACAAAAGGACCTTATGGAAAATAGCAGAACTGTTTGTCAAGGACTACATCTCATCCTTCGACAAAGCTCCGCGTAAGATTATTCTTGACGTTGACGATACAAATGCCAACACATACGGGGCGCAGCAGCTGTCGCTGTTCAATGATTACTATGACGAATACTGCTACATGCCGATGGTTATTTTCGACGGTATGAACGGCAAGCTGATACTTCCTCTACTGAGACCGGGACGACGCAACAAGTCGCTGAACATCTTCGGTATACTGCGCAGAGTCATTGAATACATCCATAAGGAATGGCCTCACACAATAATAGAACTCCGCGGGGACAGTCATTTCTGCAGCCATGAGTTTATGGACTGGGTCAAGACACATCTTTATGTGAGATTTATCACAGGGCTGTCGGGCAATCCTGCGCTTATGAAGAAAATCGACAAGCAATTGCGCCGTGCCAAGGGGGATTTCGAACTTCACCATGAGGATGTACGCCGTTACTACAGCTTTGAGTACAAAGCCAAATCATGGAAATACAGACAGAGGGTGATTGCAAAAATCGAAGTCTCCGACAAGGGTGTAAACGTCCGCTTCATAGTCACAAGCAACCGTAACAACAAGCCCGAGACAGTATATCGACGTTACTGTAAGCGCGGCACAATGGAGCTATGGATAAAAGACCTGAAGTATTTTCGAGCCGACAGGATGTCGTGCAGTTCTTTCAGAGCCAATATGTTCCGGCTGTTTCTATATGGCGCGGCATATGTGACCGCATACCGTCTCAGGTCGAAGGCTTTCTCCAATACAGAGGTCGGCGCCTTCACGATGGACAGCTTCATGAAGCGGATTATGCTGAGTGCCGTCTTCATAGTCGAAAAAAAGACTTTTATAAGGTTCAGCTTTTCCCCACACCATCGACACCTTGAAGCTTTGTCGCAAGCCTTGACGAGACTCTCTGCCTGACAAGTGGAATAATCTGAAATCAACCTGAGTCCGATTCTGTAATCGGACTTATAAGTCATATCCGCTCCATAAAAATGGACGTGATAATCAGACCTGAGCATGCCGAAATCAAGGCTTCGGACAGGATTATAACTCTACATCAAGCGGTCATTCGATGATAGACATTAGTTGGAGGCTTCAGATTGTCCCCATATCTGTTTTGATAACCTGAAATGAATCCACTATGAATAATGTAGG
>NZ_JBBKBF010000144.1:0-1648 GCF_037892625.1 Phocaeicola sp. ICN-14070
CTCTTGTGGACAATTTGATGTTAAAAGATTCTTTGAACCATGCTTCATCACATTTAAATATGGTAGAATCATGCCGGGATAATGTAGGACCATCTTCACAAACATCTGGTGATATTCTTCAATTTTTAAATATGGCTTTTCCATTAAAGAATATTCAGATAAACTCAGAATTTGGAATACGTCAGCATCCTGTTACACATAAATATTGCATGCATAATGGAGTAGATCTTCAGGCACGCTACGAACCTGTGTTTTCCATGCTTCCAGGGAAAGTAGTGAAGTCTGCTCATGATAAGCGTTCTGGCAGATACATCACAATTCAAACTGACACCTACACGGTCAGCTATTGTCATTTGTCATCATCTAAGGTTACAATCGGACAATATGTTAAGGCCGGTGAGATAATCGGAGTGTCTGGTAATACAGGTATGTCAACAGGTCCCCATCTGCACCTGACAACAAAAAAGGATGGTAAGGTTATTAACCCTATCATCCTCTTGAACTGTGTTCGTACTATTGTGTCTTTAAAATAACGATATTACCAGTTGTCGTTCTCATTGCCTGTTAGACCATTCTTGATGCACTCTTCAATCTTGTCCATAACAACATTCGAGTAGGCATGAGCCATAACAAGGGCTTTGCTTGATGTCTTTTTGTGTGAGTCTTTTTTAACAAAAGGGAAACAGGTGTCCAATGTCCAGTTCTCGTCCGAACGTGTTGGAATGGTACCGCCTAAAGCTCCAATCCATCCTCCACCGACAGCGACATTAACCGAATAGAACGGAATGGTATAGGTTACTCTTACTCTGCCATCTTTAATATCACACTTAATGACCGGCCTGATATTCACGTTATAGCTATTGGTTCCGCCAGCGTGCTGAGCAATGTCTGCTACATATCCTTGTGCAATGATAGTTCCCAATTCCTTTTCATTTAGTTTAATGACAGAGTTTGCATCATTGAATGTGGCCGTAAACCAATAGTTGAGTAGTACGTAGAGTTCATCTTTTGTTTTACCCTCTGCAGGAATAATCTGAACGTATGTTATGCCGTTATTCTTGTCCAGCTGGAGTTGCTGCCCAAGATTTTCAACTGCATCAACCCATTTTTCTCCATACTTCTCTTTTGCGTAGTCTTCCAGTTCATCTGTTCGCAAAATTTGTGCATCTATTGTAGTGCATAGAAAAAGTGACATCAGTGCCGTAAATATTACTTTCTTCATTGTTTATAGATTTTGGTTATTAATGTTAGAAATCAAATCCAAGCTTGATAGCAATTGCTTCAGTATTATACTGTTTTTTATCTCTTGTGTAATCCATCCTGTCATGGTCAATAAATCCATCAAATACTTCAAACTCCAATTTCTCATTTGTATATCCAAGGGATAGACTAAGACCCTGTTTGTCGTTAAGCGCATATCTGATACCAACAGAGGCAATGATATATAATCCACCACCATTTGTTATGTAGGTTCCACCCTTCAAGTCAGCAAATGGAGCAAACTTTCCTTTGCTGAAGTGACTTCTGATATTTGCAAACACAGGAATATCAACCTTACTGTCTCTTACATCCAATGGAATATCCATTCCACTTGTTTCGTATGACGGCATGAAATGTAGTCCAACTCCGGCTCCTAAAAAGAAATATG
>NZ_JBBKBF010000145.1:0-1595 GCF_037892625.1 Phocaeicola sp. ICN-14070
GGCACAGTTGCATAAGTCCGTGGCAATATAATCATGTTATCCAAAGATCATAGACGCTCTGAACATAAAGAAAGGTAAATCCTGCACACCGCGTAGTTGTGCTCTAAAGCCTTTCAACTTAGAGTTAAGAGATTCAGCATGAGCATTGGTTGATCTGTTTATGAAGTAATTTAGTACTTCTTCTTCCTTGTATTTGATGGCATCCCTTGCAGCCTTTACTTCACGCAACGTACAAGCTGATACTTTCTGATACCACTCATGCAGTTTAACCTTAGCAGTACCCCGGTCGATAGACTTGTTGCTAAACACGCTTCTTAGGCTACAAATCAAAGTATATGCTTCCTTTATCTTTGGGAACATCCTGAAAAGTATCTTTGCACGTGTTTTCTGCCTGTCAGTCCATTTCTCACCACTCACACTCAGCAGATACTTGCTTCTTGTCAGCAGTTCTATGACAGTTTCGCCATTGGCCAGCATGGTTGGCCTGAAGCGTTTGTTCAACCTCTGTGGCTTGCGTCCCCGCTTCTTGCCTTTGTATTTCTTTGGATGTTTCTTGCGGTAGTATTTACGGCTCTTTACCAGCTGTTCAAGTTTCTTTTTGAACATGGCCTTCTCCTTGTTTTGTGCTTTCTGCGCTTCTCGTTTAGCTTTGAGGCGGAGTTCCTCCACTGCTTCGATACAACGCTTGACGATATGGAAGCAGTCAATGACTATGGCTGCATTAGGAAAGGCTTCTGTGACGGCAGCAAACATGCTGTCAGAGAAGTCCATGGTAACTTCCTCGACCTGCTCTCGCTGTTCCTGCGGTATCTGCATAAGAACATTGATAATGTCTGAGGCCTTGGTGCCTTTTACAGCTGCTATTAAGGTGTGACGTTTGCCATGCCCTTCTTTGTTGGTCAAGAATGTCATCAGGTCCTTGTGAAGCATGGTCTCGTCAATGCCCAGCCGTTTGCCTATGTTCTTAGGATGCAGCACCCAGTCCTCTGCATGACTGGCTTGTTCCCAATTACGGAAACCGCTCAGATGATCCTTGTAAGCACGCTCCAGGTTATTGCCATCTACCTTAAAGTATAGCCCCAGCGAGCGGGCCGTTATCGGGTAGGTATCCAAATATTTTTTTTAAGACATCAGCAAACTCCTTAGAGTAGCTGGTGTTATCAGCAAGCAACGAGTACCTGTCAAGGATTATGTTTCTGCCTGCTGCCGTTAACCATCTGCGACGTCTGACATGAAGAACGACCTTGTGGTCACGGATAGGAAAGTCGTTAACCTGACGGCTTTCCGTGAAACCATTGGGCTTAAGGTCGTGCCACTCTTCTTCCCGTGCATCTTTTTCGTCAAGATAGATGTGAAGAAGGACGCGCTCATTACCAGTCTCTTCAATAATGCCAGTGTGGTCTTCGTTAACGGCTGTAACGTCGAAGAACTCAAGGATGCCTTTGGGAAGAAGGTAACTTGCCAGAATCTTATAGTCAAATGCTGATTGCTTACTCATGAGTGCAAAGGTAATGCTTCTTATAAACATTTAAGCATTAAACATGAAAATATAGACCTATACTACAAAAATAAGCCACGGATATTTGCAACTGTGC
>NZ_JBBKBF010000146.1:0-1588 GCF_037892625.1 Phocaeicola sp. ICN-14070
ATTTAAGTTTCGCAAGTGCTAAAATGATGTAATAAAAAAGGCTAAAGTGTTTGATAATTCGGTAATTATCACTATATTAAAGTCGTCAAACAAAAAACATAGAACCCTTTAGCCATGAACAAAAATAGACATATTATCGGTGAACTCCAAGAGTTTTTTGCAAACAATGATGCCAGCAAGGCAATAAACAGCATATCAACCATAATGAACAGCATTAGGATACAGAGCAAAGTCATCGGTTCAGTCAAGAATCCGAACTGCAAGTTCACCTGTCTTCAGGTGTTGCAGTTGCTCGTGCTCTTCCCGTTCTTCTCGGTGAAAAATGCTGCCAATTATTCGTCCTCTGCACTCTGCAAGTTGTTTACATGCGATAAGGATATGTTCTATCGTTTCATGAATGACGGCAACGTCAATTGGCGATGTATAATCTACTCGGTTTTCAGACAGCTGTATTCTCGTGTGAGCCGCAAGACAACAGCAAAATCTGATGTCAAATGCGTCATTATCGATGATACAGATCTTCCTAAGACCGGATTCAAGACAGAGAAGATCGGTAAAGTCTTCTCTCATACTCAAATGAAGCCTATACTGGGCTTCAAAGCAATGTTCCTATGCTTTACTGACGGTATATCTCAGTCTATTCTTGACTTCTCTCTTCATGGAGAAGAGGGTAAGCGCAGCGACAAGCCACAGGGCTTATCCAAGAAGCAGGCAAACTCACGTTATACCAAGGAACGTTCTGAGGATGAGCGTATTGCTAAACGTAGCTCTGAGTATCTTGCAAGCAAGATTGAGACTGCTATCAGTATGCTGAAGCGCTCAATCATTGAGGGTGTACGCTTCGACTATCTTCTTGTCGACAGCTGGTTCACCTGCACCGAACTCCTGAAGTTCATAGTCTCAAGGCACTTTGGTTGCCATCTTATTGGAATGATAAAGATGGGCAAGATCAAGTATGAGACAGCTCTCGGAACCAAGACCGCACCTGAACTTATCAAGGTTCTTCAGAAGACAAAGAACTTAAAGTACAGCCGATCAATCGGTTATTATACTGCTACCATCTCTGCAAAGATCTCAGGCATCAAGGTCAACCTGTTCTTCTATAGAAAAGGCAAGAACGGTAACTGGAATGCCCTGCTAACCTCCGATCTTAAGTTGGACGCCAAGGAAGCCTTCAGACTTTACTCAAGAAGATGGGTTATTGAGGTCGCTCACAAGGAAATGAAGCAAAATCTAAAGCTCGGTAAAAACCAGTGTAGGGACTTTGCCGGACAGATCGCCGGCATATCATTATGCGTCTTGCAGTACAATATACTCAGTTATGTCAAACGCAATGAGTCTTACGAGACCATCGGAGGACTCTTTGCTGAAATTACAAAGAACTCTGTTGAACTTTCAGTAGCAGAAAAAATCTGGCTGCTGATCGTAGAAGTTATAAGCGTCATTGCCGAGGCTCTCAACTGTGACGCTATGGCTCTGACCGAACAGGTAATATCAAACGATAAACAAATTAAAGCAGTGAAAATGGCCTTTGACAAGCTGGCGGTCGCCGCCTAACGGGGCTAAAATTCACTTGCGAAACTTAAGT
>NZ_JBBKBF010000147.1:0-1460 GCF_037892625.1 Phocaeicola sp. ICN-14070
GGTGAGGACTCCCGACGACAGGACGGTCATATTCGGCTATGACGCCCTCGGCAGACGGGTGTCAAAGAGGACGGGCGACACCGTACACCGTTTCGGCTGGGACGGCAATGTGGTGCTGCACGAATGGGACATTGAGGAAGCCGACAGGCCGAAGCTCGTCACGGACGAGACCGGGCGCGAGGAATACGACGGAACGGAGAAGCCGGACAACCTTGTGACATGGGTGTATGACGGAACGTCGTTCACTCCTGTGGCGAAGGTCACGGACGGGGAACGCTACACGATAGTGCATGACTACCTCGGTACACCGACGCAGGCATACGACAGCAAGGGAGAACTTGTCTGGGAGATGCTGCTGGATGTGTACGGAGAGGTGAAGGAATGCCACGGAGACCGAACGCTCGTGCCGTTCAGATATCAGGGACAGTACGAGGATGAAGAAACGGGATTGTATTATAATAGGTTCAGGTACTACTCACCGGATATGGGGATGTACATTTCTTCTGACCCAATAGATCTTGCAGGAAATAATCCTACACTCTATGGATATGTGGAAGATGTAAACACATGGTTAGATATATTAGGACTAAGCGGATTCTTCAACCCGATTATATTTAATGCCCCATCAGGAAATACTCATATCGTTTATCAACAAGAAATAGATTGGAATTTACCTGTAAATACATCTGAAGGAGTTAAAACAAATTTGGAGTTAGCACAAATGGGAAGATCTCCGTTTATTGTGAAAAACGGAAAATATAGTCAAATAATCTTACATCATTCCAAGCAGAATGCAAAAGGTCCGCTTTTTGAATTGTCAGCTTCAACTCACCAAAAATATAAAGGTTCCAACGCATTACATCCATATGGAAATAAAAAACATCCTATAAATCCCGTTCAACATGATTATAATTGGGATGTTGATAGAGAAACTTATTGGATGCAAAGAGCCGAAGCTGAATTAAATTCAAGGAAAATAAATACAAATTGTCATTAAATATAGATTGATATGTTATCAGACAAAGTTAAAGATTTTTTTCGTCAAAAAGGATATATGCCTTTAAGTATTGAAGATAGACAACAATATGAAAGAATACTAATAAGTTTGGATATTCCATTAGATAGTGTGTTCGCTGAATTTAATTTAGCGACCTATGGTCCAACATTTATGAGTCGTGGATATGAACTATATAATGTTTGTTGGTTTAAAATGTATTCAGAAGATTTAGATTATGCTATTGAATCTGCGCGAAACGTATTAAAACTGCCTGATGAATATCTTCCATTAGATAGTTTTGAAGCGGAAAGTGGCTTTTTTTATAATAGAAAAACCGAAGCGGTTTTAAAAATAGAAATAGGTCAGGTTCTTGAGGATTTTCAAAATGGGAAATTGTCTCCACAATGGAAAGATTTTAATTCTTTTTTAGAATGGTATTTCAATATTGATTAATCATGAAAGT
>NZ_JBBKBF010000148.1:0-1339 GCF_037892625.1 Phocaeicola sp. ICN-14070
CCTCTGTTCATTTCCCGTCCTCCTTATTTTTATTCTGGTCAGTTTCTTTTGTTTCTCTGCGCTGCATCAGCTTGTCCATGTCCTTGGATATCTTGTCATCGGTGATGACGGCATAGACCTGGGTGCTTCGCAGGTTGGAATGCCCCATCATCTTGGCGATGCTTTCCATTGATATGCCCGAAGTAACCATGTTTACTCCGAATGTATGTCTTGCAACGTGTGCGGTAAGGTTCTCATTTATACCCAAAGCCACACCGAGTGAATGAAATTCAAACCACATGGAATCACGTGAAGAAAGAGGGAAAACAGGTTTGCTATCATCCGCTGTATTGTATAGCGACATTATTTGTTCAGCTATCGGATGCAAGGGAATGAACGCTTCGTTGTTGGTCTTTGCTCTTTTCTCACGGATGTATTTTCTACCGTCTGCCGTCATCCCGATATGGTGTGGATACAGGTTACGTAAATCGACATAAGCCAAACCTGTAAGGCTGGAGAAAACAAACATTCTTCGTGCCAACTCCAAAGCCTTATCCTCCATAGGAGTCTCCATAATGAGCAGCAAGTCATTTCTGGATATATGTCTACGCTTTGGTGAGCCTTTCTTTTCATATCCGACATCTTCCAATGGATTGAATTTCAGCAGACCTCTGTCAACAGCGATATAAACCAAGCGTTGCAGCCAACAAAGATTATGGTTCGTATTGGATGCACTATACCCTTTGCCAATCAAGAACAACTTATAAGATTTGCCAAATTCCTCAGTCAAATCTTCAAATGCAATGTCATTCATTCCTCGTAACCCGATGAACTCTCGCAAGTTTAGCTGCGATGTCTTAGATTGGCGATAAGAAGATGTTGAGTTAATACGGATGGAGCGCAGCCTAAGGCGTTCACGCTCCTCCTCGCCAGTGGCAAGCAATGTCATCGGGATAGTATTTGCATCAACAATAACATTCTTCAGAATCTCGGCGGTAACGATGCCCTTTTCCTTTGTTGCCTGCTCGTAGGCTTCGTCAATTCTTAGTCTGAACGCTTGCAGTTGTCCGTTCACTCTTGCATTCTTGGCTTCACCTTTTTTCGTGTCCCATTCTTCGGGAGCACAGTTAAGACCTGTTGCTATGGCTGACACTTTGCCGTCAATCGTGATACGGCAAAATATAGATGTGGTTCCGTCTGCCTTTACTCTGCCACGGTTGATATAATAAAACTGCTTGTATGTACTTCTCATTGTTATGTTCCTTTCTTATTTTGTGATAATATTACAGGACAAACTTGAAGTCCTTGTTGGCTTCGATGAACTTGTCCATATCCTCAAATAGCTTTTTCGGGGTGACAC
>NZ_JBBKBF010000149.1:0-1325 GCF_037892625.1 Phocaeicola sp. ICN-14070
CACTACTGTCCCGTAAAAGTGGATAAATAGTTCTTTGAAATTATTGAAATATAGTCACTTACATGGTTTTTTGAAATGAAACGGACTTGATTTTGCAACTTTGCAGTCTAATATAAATAGCTGCTATGTTCCAAGACAAATACGTATTCTCTCAACTAACCGCTTTTCTGAACAGAACTCAGTTCAACAATTATGTTCGCAAGTATGATGGCAACCGATATGTGAAACATTTCACTTTCTGGAATCAGATGCTTGCGATGATGTTTGGACAACTGAGTAACCGTGAGAGCCTGCGAGACTTAATCGTTGCTTTCGAGGCGCATAGGGCCAAGCAATATCATCTTGGAGTAGGTCGTGAACCAATAGCCAAGACAACTCTTGCGACAGCCAACCAGAACCGTGATTACAGAATTTTTGAAGAATTTGCATTCTATATGATGAAAGAAGCCTGCGAGAAGCGGACTACCAACATCCTTGACATTTCCGGGAAGAAATATGCGTTTGATTCAACAACCATTCCGTTGTGTCTAGCCACATTTCCATGGGCAAAGTTCCGAAGCAAGAAAGGAGGAGTGAAAGTTCATGTCTTATACGACATTGAAGCACAAGTTCCTGCTTTCTATACTGTAACCACTGCATCAAAGCACGATTCTACAGCAATGTCTTCAATCCATTATGAGCCAAATGCTTATTATATATTCGACAGGGCTTATGACTCCTTTAAAGAACTCTATAGGATACATCTTACAGACTCTTTCTTTGTTGTCAGAGCCAAGACGAACTTAAAATATAAGACTGTCAAATGGAAGCGAAGAATGCCAAAGAATATAATGACAGATGCGGAAGTGAAACTGACCGGATATCTCTCCGAAAAGAAATATCCTGAGTCATTAAGACTCGTAAGATATTACGATGAAGAAGATAACCGTGAGTTCACTTTTCTGACGAATGCGAAACAACTTTCTGCACTGGATGTCGCCAATCTTTATAAGAAAAGATGGTTAATCGAACTGTTCTTCAAATGGCTCAAGCAGCATCTCAAGATAAAGAAATTCTGGGGTACAACAGAGAACGCTGTTCGCATACAAATTAGTGTGGCAATTATCACATACAGTCTTGTGGCTATTGTCCAACATGATATGAATTTGAAACGCTCAACCTATGAAGTCTTGCAGATTCTCAGCATATCATTGACTGACAAAACCCACTTGCATGACCTGTTCGACAAGACTAATTTCAATGATGTCAAAGATCTAAATGATCCCCTAATTCCGGGGCTATTTGATTAATTGTTTAACTCGTCCCATTTTAACGGGACACTAATG
>NZ_JBBKBF010000150.1:0-1298 GCF_037892625.1 Phocaeicola sp. ICN-14070
GTTTCTATCTGTTTTGTACTTTCCATATTATCAGCGTGATATACCTCCAGAGGGATTTCTGGGGGTATAAAATATGAGATTCCTCTCTTTGCTTTCCATGAAAAAACGCTATTTTTGCGGTGAAATGTTTTACAAATGTTTTTCAGCAAATGGCAACATTCAAGGTAGTGGTTCTTCCTCATCAGAAAAAGGAAGATGGTACGTATAATGTAAAGATACGTGTCACTCAGGCAAGAAAATCAAAGTATATAAAAACTTCTCAGTTTGTCTCTGCGCAGGATATTTCACGAAAGAAGGAAAAGGGTGTAGAAAAGATAAAAATCAAGAATCAGGCCATAATAGACCTGATGGATGAACTTGTACTTTCTTATAGGAGAAAACTGACTGCCGCTGGAATTCAGGCTGAATCCTGGGACGTGGACAAGATTGTGGAATATCTTACCGGTTCCTCAGACGGATTTTATCTGAATATTATACAGTATGGTAAAGATTATGCGGATTCTTTGGAGAAGCAGGGGAGAACTGGAACTGCAAAGTCCTATCGGGTGGCCATGAATGCCCTTGAACGTTTTGCTGGCCCTGATCTTGACGTCAATCAGGTAACGGTGTCTTTCCTGAAATCCTATGAGCGTTTTCTTCGTGAGGAACCTACACTTTGCGGTACAAAGTCTGGAGGTGTGGTTACAACTGATAAGCCGAAAGCCGGAAGGGCTGTGTCGTCTTACATCTCATTCCTGAAGACTGTATTCAATAACGCCAAGCTTGAATACAATGATGAAGAAGCCGGAATGGTGAGAATACCCTTATCTCCATTCTCAATGTACAAGATACCGGAGGTGACTGTTTCTGTGGAGCATCGCGTGCTTTCTGTTGAGCAGATACAGCGTATAATAGACCTTCCGTACGTTTACCAGAATAAAAACAAGGGATACTCTCTTTTCAATATAGCCAAAGATGTGTTTCTGATTTCATTTGCGCTTATGGGGATGAATACAGCTGACTTGTATGAAGCTTGTGAGTATTCCGGATATGTGCTCACCTATCAGCGTAGAAAGACGCGTACGCGAAGAAAAGACAAGGCGCTGATAAAGGTATTCGTTGAACCTGAGATTCGTCCTCTAATCGAAAAATATAGGGGAAATGGAACGGTTTTCTGTTTTAGTGACCATTATGTGACGTCCGACATGCTTAATGCCATGGTGAATATTGGCCTGAAGAGAATCGGTCGTGAGATTGGTGTTCCTGACCTGAATTTTTATTACGCCCGCCACTCTATGGCATCCATCTGTGCCAACAGG
>NZ_JBBKBF010000151.1:0-1277 GCF_037892625.1 Phocaeicola sp. ICN-14070
TTGTTTATAATTTAGTTCTTTGACATTTTTGTAATCGCAATTGGTAAGTATCTCTCTTACAGGCGTTTTATCCAGTAGAGAAAAACTCAAAATTTGTAGGATTTCGTAGATTGGACGGTTAACTTTCAATTTGTAAGCGACAATGGCAACCAGACAGTATGTTATGATGGCACAGTAGACTTGTGTCTTGACTGCATTCATCGTGGTTCCCCAAAAAGATTTTACTTTCAGGTGTTGCTTTATCCATTTGAAAAATAGTTCCACCTGCCAACGGTTCTTGTATAGCAAGGCTACTTCCTCTGCTGAGAGTTCCATGTTGTTGGTGATGAACACAAATTCTCTGCCCAGTTCTTCATCGTAGTATTTAACCCGCCGAAGTTTGGCCGGATATGCTTTGAGCGATTTATACGTTTCAAGTATTCCAATCTGGTCACATTTTATTCCGGTTGTTTTATCGACTTCACGGGAATACATTCTACGGAATCTCATATTATCCTTTGCACGTGTAACGAAGTAAGCACCACAGGTGTGAAGCTTATGCAAACGGGTGAAGTCAACATATCCTTTATCCATGATATAGAAACTTCCCTTTTCATAACTCAACTCATCCAGCATGTTTACGTCATGTACTTTAGCATTGGTTACCAGTACGATTGTCGGTATGGAAGTCTTTACATCATACAAGGTATGAAGTTTGATGCCTCCTTTGTGTTTCCTAAATTCCGCCCACCAAAAAACATTCAGACAAAGGTCTATGGTGGAGGAATCAAAGGCATAAACATTACCGTCAACTTTCACCTCGAAGTCATTTTTGTTGTAGCTATTACGGGCTTCCGCAATCAGGGTATAAGCAAATTCTTCGTAGATACGATAATCTCTATTCCGGTTTGCTTTCCCCAGATTGGTACGGCTAACTGTTGCACCGAATCCCAAGTGATAGTACTTGCTCTTGTGTGCCTCAAGGCTGAGCATAAGCTCACGCATACTATCTCGGGCGGTCAGTTGTCCGAAAATCATGCACAGCATCTGATTCCAACAGGTGAATGTTCTGATTTTCTTATTCCCGGAATACTTCTCTACCAAACGGTCAAAGACACGACGGGGAAGAAAATCTGTAAGTTGAGCGAAGATATATTTGCCTTGGTTCATTGTTTTTAGCTTTTGGACAAAGCTAAAACAACTTTTCAATTCAAATCGTCACGCTCCAAAAAGATATTTAACTATGCGATTATCAAAGATTTCAAAGAACGATGTTTAATTTAAAGTGCCCACTAGTG
>NZ_JBBKBF010000152.1:0-1276 GCF_037892625.1 Phocaeicola sp. ICN-14070
GACGCCGCGCTTCAGCCCGTTCACGCTCACGTTCGTGCCGAGGAACGGTATGTAGTCGGCGGGGTCCATCACCATACCTATGTAAGGGTGGATGGGATTGAAGGGGGGAGCTGTCGTCACATGGACGTCAACCCCGACTACCATAGTGATATGACTGTCCGCGAGTAGCATTTAATAACTAAATTCAGAATTTCCAATTAATCAAGTGTGAACTTGAAATATTCTTCAAAAGAAGAAAATATTTCATTGAATATAGAAACCTTATTTTCTATATTGATATCAACACTGTACACTTTGCTATCTTCTGTGCCGTTTTGAGGAATACTTAATACATAGTAGTTCTCATCTTCATTATATTCTAATACTATATAATTTAATGGTAACTTATGCATACTTCTTGCCTCTAATGTATCATGTAATGTGCTACCTGTTGATGTAGAATTATCCCATTTTTTAAAAAGTCCAGAAATGTATGTATCATAGATACTACACGAACCACACTCCAATAAGAATGCTTTATATTCTTTTGGAAAAACAATATCTAATTGCTGCTCTACGGATTTTATTAGTTCTAAACTAACACCTCCAAAAATTTCTATATCAGAATTGTTTTTTTGTTTTTCTAATGCATAATTTAAGTAATTCATATTAAAAACATTTACTTTTTATAGAACTTAATTGTTTTGCTCTCTCTTTCCAATAGTTAGCTTTGAAATTTTTATAACTTTTTGCAAGTATTGGGTTATTTCTAAAACTTTGCCCATCTTCAATTAAACCATGCAGTTGTTTACTATATTTTTGATGGGTCGTTTGAGCCAATTCAACCATTGCTCCAGGTTCTTGCCCCAAAATATGATGAAGATTAATAGGTTTCCCATCAAAACCAATAGGAGCATTCCCTGCTTTCATTAAATCTAAGTTAGTTGCACCTGCTTGAATTTTTGCTCGGATAGAAGGATGAACGCTTGAATCAACAAAATCGGGTACCCCAGTAACAAAATCAGTTGTATTTTGATAAACTTTTCTTCCTAAGATATTTATTATAACATACTTGCTTAATCCAAGAATATCATTTAATAAATTTACATCTTCCACATATCCATAGAGAGTCGGATTATTTCCCGCCAGCCCAATTGGGTCAGAAGAAATATACATCCCCATATCCGGCGAGTAGTACCTGAATCTGTTGTAATACAATCCCGTTTCTTCATCCTCGTACTGTCCCTGATAACGGAACGGCACGAGCGTTCGGTCCCCATGGCATTCCGCCACCTTG
>NZ_JBBKBF010000153.1:0-1243 GCF_037892625.1 Phocaeicola sp. ICN-14070
GTTCTTCCCAGCCCACAAAAGAAGAAGTTTATAAATAAAGAAAGCGTGAGGGCTGTTAACTCATTTTACGGAATAGGCTCTGGTAAAACCCTTGAACTAAAACAAGCAACAGTCTCCCCACGCCATATACGGATATGACGCGAGAGATGTTTACTCATTCTCGTTCGTTAATAGTTTACCAGACTTTATTCCGGAGAATCAGTTAAACACTTTCGTGTACCTTAAATTTCTAACATGTCTGCCATGTTTTGCATGACGATACAAAATTATGAAAAATAAGGCACATTACAAATGTTTCATCTCATAAAGAGACTGTTGCGGTTACAAATTTAGTCAATCATCCTCATTAAGAAATTCATCCACAAAAGATTCACATTCTTGATGCTCTTTAAGCAATCTTTCTGTAAGTTCTTCGTTTGATTTGAAACGTTCATCAATTTCTTCAAGTGTCTTGTCGAACTTTGCAAGTATTGCATCATATTCAGAATTACATTCTTCTTCGCAGTCTTCATCCGGTTTTATAGTGTCAAGAATTTTTTCTGTTGCAAAGGTGAATTTTTCATCTTCTATATTCTCATCAATAGGATTTTCCTGTACAGCTTCTTCTTGAACTGATAAATCTACTTTTTGAAGATTGATTTCTTTCTTACTTGATTTCCTTCTGGATTTAGTGACTTTAGTTTTCACCTCCTGTTCATTCTGATTCTTTTTCTTCCGTGTCATAAGTCTTTTATATTTGATGTTTATAATTTCATTAGTCATTGAATCATCTTACATTACATATATCCTCTTTTTTTCCAAAATATAAACGATTCCCAAATTTTAACATGACTTTAACTGTTCAATATATGTTTCAATCCCTCGTACCGGTAATTTAACAATGAAAAGACCCGATTCCTCTGCAATCAGGAGTATCGGGCTGAACATCAAAATATGGCTCTTATAGAGCTTATATGTGACCTTAAAAGCTTAATAGACTTGCATTTTTAGCTCTGTATTCAGATTCCAAATCTGCAAGGTATATCTCTGTTGTTGTAACACTGCTATGTCCCAACATGGGTGATATTATTGAAATCGGAACACCTTCGTTTCTTAATACAGTTGCATAGGTATGTCTTGCAACGTAAGTTGTTATCTTTCCCAAATTTAGTTTCTCACCTATCATTTTCATTCTTTTATTTATCAGTTTTGTGAGATTCTTCTTTTTCTTCTCATGTTCCCACGCACTGTCACCAGGTTTTAA
>NZ_JBBKBF010000154.1:0-1234 GCF_037892625.1 Phocaeicola sp. ICN-14070
GCTTAAACAGTATGTCAAGACGGATGAGTTCAAAAAAACGGGAGCCGCAGACCAGCAGGTCGTTTACGATGCCATCGAACGGATTCAAAGCATGCTCCCCGGTGGCAACGGGACATTGGATTTTGCCCGGCTGCAAACGCAGATGCACGCTTTGGGGGATGCCGTAACACGCGTGCAAAATGCGGAACTGCAGCAGGAAGCGGCATTCATTCGGTTAAAAGCAGCGCAGACCGATTACAACAAGGCTCTTGAAAGCGGTAACCAGGCAGAAATAGAACGTACTAAAATCGCTCTTCAAATGGCCCAATCGTCCAGCATTTCAGCTGACGAAGAATACCTGAACGCCACCTCTGAAATGAAGGCGCTTGCCGGGGAGGTGAAAAGTGCCTCCCGGGACACGGTTGACGGGTTGAACATGGTATCCGACGGGTTGCACGGCTTTGCGAGCGGAACCTTGCAGGGATCATTTGAAGGAATCCAGAACATGCTTACCGGTCTTTCAAAACTGAATATCGGAGGCAAGGTCGGCGATGCCATCAGCCGGATGTCCGAAACCCTGTCAAGTGCCGGAGTCATCGGACAAATCATATCGGCCATTCTCTCCATACTGGATTTGCTGAAAGACGGTATTGGCCCGATTATCTCATCATTGATAGATACCATTTTCAATGCGATAACCGGAATACTCGACAATATCCTCAGCGGAGACCTGTTCAAACAGATAGGCGGTTCCCTTGTGAATGGTATCGGAGGACTGCTGAACACGGTGTCTTTCGGAGGTTTCAACAAACTGTTCGGCATCGGCGGGAACGCCAGGGAAGTGCAGGCGGCTATAGACCGTCTTACGGACCGGAACGAGAAACTGCAGACTTCCATCGAAGACCTGACCGATACCATTAAGGCAAGCAAGGGGACAAAATCGGTGGAAGCTTACCGGGATGCTTACAAATACCAAAAAGAAACGAATGCAAACTATCTGCAGATAGCAAAGGAACAGGCACGCTACAGCGGAAGTCACCACAGCTGGAACTACTACTGGGGCGGTTTCAACCAGGCACAGATAGACAAACTGAGCGGACAGATCGGCCGCCAGTGGGACGGGAACCTGTGGAGCCTGAGCCCGGAGGAAATGAAGGCACTGCGCAGCAACGTGGATATGTGGACGCAAATCCAGAATACCGGTAAGGGAGGCTATGGCGGGCGACTGACCGAGAAACTGGATGACTACATAGAC
>NZ_JBBKBF010000155.1:0-1234 GCF_037892625.1 Phocaeicola sp. ICN-14070
CGCTATGTAGTCATCCAGCTTCTCGGTCAGTCGCCCGCCGTAACCGCCCTTGCCGGTGTTCTGTATCTGCGTCCACATGTCCACGTTGCTGCGCAGCGCCTTCATCTCCTCCGGGCTCAGGCTCCACAGGTTCCCGTCCCACTGGCGGCCAATCTGTCCGCTCAGTTTGTCTATCTGTGCTTGGTTGAAACCGCCCCAGTAGTAGTTCCAGCTGTGGTGGCTACCGCTGTAGCGTGCCTGTTCCTGCGCTATCTGCAGATAGTTTGCATTCGTCTCTTTCTGGTATTTGTAAGCATCCCGGTAAGCTTCCACCGATTTTGTCCCCTTGCTTGCCTTGATGGTATCGGTCAGGTCTTCGATGGAAGTCTGCAGTTTCTCGTTCCGATCTGTAAGACGGTCAATAGCAGCCTGCACTTCCTTGGCGTTTCCGCCGATGCCAAACAGTTTGTTGAAACCTCCGAAAGACACCGTGTTCAGCAATCCCCCGATACCATTCACAAGGGAACCGCCTATCTGTTTGAACAGGTCTCCGCTGAGGATATTGTCGAGTATTCCGGTTATCGCATTGAAAATGGTGTCTATCAATGATGAGATAATCGGGCCAATACCGTCTTTCAGCAAATCCAGTATGGAGAGAATGGCCGATATGATCTGCCCGATGACTCCGGCACTTGACAGGGTCTCGGACATCTGACTGATGGCATCACCGACCTTGCCTCCGATATTCAGTTTTGAAAGACCGGTAAGCATGCTCTGGATTCCTTCAAATGATCCCTGCAAGGTTCCGCTTGCAAAACCGTGCAACCCGTCGGATACCATGTTCAACCCGTCAACCGTGTCCTGGGAGGCACTTTTCACCTCCCCGGCAAGCGCCTTCATTTCAGAGGTAGCGTTCAGGTATTCTTCGTCAGCTGAAACGCTGGACGATTGGGCCATTTGAAGAGCGATTCTGGTACGTTCTATTTCTGCCTGGTTACCGCTTTCAAGAGCCTTGTTGTAATCGGTCTGCGCCGCTTTTAACCGGGCGAATGCCGCTTCCTGCTGCAGTTCCGCATTTTGCACGCGTGTTACGGCATCCCCCAAAGCGTGCATCTGCGTTTGCAGCCGGGCAAAATCCAATGTCCCGTTGCCACCGGGGAGCATGCTTTGAATACGTTCAATAGCATCGTAAACGACCTGCTGGTCTGCGGCTCCCGTTTTTTTGAACTCATCCGTCTTGACATACTGTTTAAGT
>NZ_JBBKBF010000156.1:0-1226 GCF_037892625.1 Phocaeicola sp. ICN-14070
GAAACCTGATTTATCTGTAAAAACAGCTTTAAAGTCGATTTTCAGGAAAAGTCAGGTCAGGTCAATTTCGGAAAAATTCGGTTTAAACCTTAATGCTCAAATTGTTTGTTTGTCTCCAAGTCAATGGGTAAACTGTTTTTTGGAAATGCTGGAAGTTGTCCCTGAAAAATTTCATCCTTCGTAGTTCAAAGTCGGGTGGTTGTCAAGATGATTTTTCTGGTTTGGTGTCGTCTTTTAAGCTGCCGCATAACGAAAAATGGTAGCCGTAGTTGCCGGATTTACAGCACTTTCGTATCAATTTAGCACTTCGGTTCGTTAAAAGCACCAAAGTATCAAGTTGGCACGAAAGCCGGCAATTATCGGCTACCATATGTGTGTGCCCTGCATATGCAGGACACACCCCGAAAGCTTTTCAAATAGTTCAAAAATACAAATTTAGTTTTACGAACCAAGTTTTCGGGGTGTTATTTTTCCAGAGGGTGCAAGTCCCTTACGAGCGGATTGAAACCCCGAATCGTTAGCAAGCTGCAAGGTGGTTTATCGTGAGGTATGCACTGAAGGAAGCAGAACTGCAAAAGTCTGTACCGACGAACAGAAAGTACATAAGAGGCATAACAATAAGGATGAGTATCCACAGCAATACGAAGTCCAAAACAGTGTTCTGAACATGCTATTAAATCAGATTATTGTTATGTAGATGTACCGGCGATAGACGGAAGGAAAAAGCATTTACCAGGGGAGGTCTTGGCGATTACGAGTTAATCAATCCAAGAAGTCAGCAGAGGTCATAGTACTTGAGGGCAAACGAGGTGCGAATAGATACCGCATAGGTCTCACAAACAAGGAAGGACTGAACGTAAAGAGGTTTTCAATAGGTAACGGAACACATAGTAGCCCTACTTAACGAAAACAGGTTAAAAACAACTAAAATGATAACAAGAGTAGTACATCCGTTTAATCTTCAAAGAGCATTGGAACACGTGATTGCCAATAAAGGTAGTGCGGGTGTTGATGGTGTTTCTATAAGAGAGCTCCGCAAGGTGTTTTCTGAAAAGAAACTACAACTGATTGAAGCAATCAAACAAGGCAACTATCAAGTACAACCCATTTTAGGTATTGAAATTCCGAAAGGAAATGGGAAAACTCGATTATTGGGTGTTCCCACCACTACAGAACGTGTGTTGCAACAAGCCTTAGCACAAACTATTGCACCACTTTTTGAGCCC
>NZ_JBBKBF010000157.1:0-1121 GCF_037892625.1 Phocaeicola sp. ICN-14070
CTGAAAAACTCACACCTTTTGGAGGAATTTTTTCAATCATGGAGCAATTTGACTCCATGCTTTCACCTATTATCGACCAGACACTTGGTCAGAGATGCAGCAGTATCATCGGATATCAGTACAGCGAAATTATTCGTTCTCTGATGAGCGTGTACTTCTGTGGCGGTTCATGCGTGGAGGATGTAACATCGCATCTGATGCGTCATCTCTCGTATCATCCGACCTTGCGCACATGCAGCTCTGATACCATCCTCAGAGCCATCAAGGAACTGACACAGGAAAACATCTCATATACTTCCGATAAGGGCAAGACCTATGATTTCAATACGGCAGACAAGCTCAACGCCTTGCTTATAAAAGCCTTGGTTTCCACTGGTGAACTGAATGAGGTGGAAACCTACGATGTTGATTTCGACCATCAGTTCCTTGAAACAGAGAAGTATGATGCAAAACCGACATACAAGAAGTTCCTCGGCTACAGACCTGGCGTATATGTCATCGGTGACATGATTGTCTATGTCGAGAACAGCGATGGCAACACAAATGTGCGCTTTTATCAGGCTGAGACCCACAAGAGATTCTTTGCCCTACTGGAAGCCAACAGCATCCGTGTGAATCGCTTCAGAGCCGACTGTGGTTCGTGCTCGAAGGAAATTGTCAGTGAGATAGAGAAGCATTGCACGCACTTCTACATCCGCGCCAACAGATGCAGTTCGCTCTACGATGACTTGTTTTCACTGAGGGGATGGAAGACGGAGGAAATCAACGGCATCCAGTTCGAACTCAATTCCATTCTCGTTGAGAAATGGGAAGGCAAGTGCTATCGTCTTGTCATCCAGAGACAAAGACGCAACAGTGGCGACCTTGACCTGTGGGAAGGCGAATACACTTACCGTTGTATTCTGACCAACGATTACAAGTCATCGACAAGGGACATTGTTGAATTCTACAATCTGCGTGGCGGCAAGGAACGTATCTTTGACGACATGAACAACGGATTCGGTTGGAGCAGGCTCCCCAAGTCGTTCATGGCGGAGAATACTGTCTTTCTTCTGCTTACTGCATTGATACACAATTTCTACAAGACCATCATGAGCAGGCTTGACACCAAGGCTTTTTGG
>NZ_JBBKBF010000158.1:0-1118 GCF_037892625.1 Phocaeicola sp. ICN-14070
TCCCCAGATTCTTTAACTGAACTACCGAAATCGAAGAATCACCTTTCTTATAAATCACACGCAATCCTTTCGCCGGATTATCCCAGCTCACTCCTATTTTCTTATTAGGAGAGTATAAACTATCATCTGCTTTCACTGTTATACCGGAAAAGAATACACATACGAAAAGAAGGCATGCTTTCCATGAATTAGAAATTAATTGTCTGTACATAGTTACAATACTTCGGTAAATTTTTACCGAAAGATTAAAAGTTAAACAATAGAACCGGCAAAAGTCGGTTCGAAAACACTAAAGAGGTCATTGAAATGTTGTCAAAAACGAATGGTTAAGCATGAAGAAATGTGCTGAAAAAAGAGAGCTAACCTGCTGATAATAAAGGGAAAAGTATTGTATAATTCGTTATTTCTTAGTAAATTAGAAGTCTCTGAACTCTTCTGATTATGACTAAAGAAACACTTCTTATGCAATACCAATCCGAGTGCCTGTCGGCTCTCAAATCAGTAGCGAATATACAAAAACCTTTTGAAAAAACGTTCATGGACACCATGAAATTATTCATGGCCATCCCAGATCGTATAAATTTCCTTCAATTGGGCAGATATGGCTGTTTCTCAGAACAGACTTATCGTAACCTTTTTGAGCATGAAACTTTCGACTGGTTTGCGTTCAACGGATCTATCATCAGCAAGCATCTCACAGGCAAAAGAAAAGCCATCGCCATCGATCCTTCCTATATCCCCAAATCAGGCAAGAAGACACCTTGGATAGGTTACTTCTGGTCTGGTTGTGCAGGAGAATACAAGCGTGGACTGGAAATCATGGGCATCGGTGTCATTGACATCGACAACCATGAATGCATGACTTTAGGTTCCATTCAGACACCGGATTGTAAGACCTTGGATAATATGGACAAGAACCTTGTTGACTGGTACAGCTGCTATCTTATCAGCAGAAAAGACAAGCTGCAAAGCATATCCAAAACGGTGGTTGCAGACGCATTCTTTTCCAAGGAAACTTTCGTAACGCCTATGTGTGAGAACGGTTTCCATGTTATCAGCCGCTTTAGGAATGATGTTGTCCTGTACTATCCGACATTGGAAAAGAATACAGGAAAACG
>NZ_JBBKBF010000159.1:0-1079 GCF_037892625.1 Phocaeicola sp. ICN-14070
TCGCCAAGCAGGTTCTTCATCTGGTCTGCAAGCAGACCGGTCAAATCCCCGAACGCTGCTCCCCAGTCTATCTTCTGGGTAAGGGCTTCCATGTCCACTTTGTGCACAGCCGCATCACGCTGCTTCTCCAAAGTCAGCCTTTCGCCCTGGGACTGTGCCTTGCGGATTTTCTCGGCATATTCTTCAGCGATGGCCAGTTTCTGCTGCTGGAAGGTCCCGTATTCCTTCAGATAGTCACGCATGGCTTCCGCCTCTTCCCTGTACACGTCCGTCTCCGCTTTTTTCCGGGACGCGGTGTTTGAGGCACGGGCTTTTTCAAGTTCATCCTGTTGCTCCCGGGTAAGTCCGTTATCTCCGGTGGAAAGGCCGGCTTCCTTGTTCTCACGCTTCCAGTCGGCTTCCTGCCGGTTTATTTCTTCTTTCCGGGCGTTATAGTCATATTCGATTTGTGCCAGTTTCTTTTCGGTACCGGCTTGCATACGGTCTATCTCTTCCTTCCGGTTCTCGGCCTGCAGGGCGGCAAGATCCTGCGCCAGCCTGCGCTCTGTGGCAAGCCGTTGCCTGGCTTCCGCTTCCGGATTCTTCCCGGGCTGTTTGGGGTCAATGTGTCCGCCGATATTTCCTTTTTTGGCTGCTTCTGCCGCTTTCTTTACCTCTTCCTCCGCTTTTTTCAGATAACCGTCGCGTTTATTTTCGGCATTTTTCAACAGTATGTCATAAGCTTCCTGATCATGTTTCTTGATGGCAGCCTGTGCGTCATAGAACTGCCCGGATTCTGCCATGCTTGACTGCATGATATATTGTCCCCATTTCCCGAAAAAACCCATGGCGCTTTCCGCCTCTTCCGGTTTCTGCGCCTTGATTTTATTCACCTCTTCATCGGCTTCTGCAGCTTTTTTTACAAGGTTCTGGACATTGGCCTGGTGCAGCAGGACCTGTACATAGTCCTCGCTCTTTTGGATAAGGGTATCATACCATTCGGAAAGTGTTTTATAATACCCGAAAGATTCCCCGTACTTGCGGTTCAGTTCCTCTACCTTCGCCTTTTCCTGTTCCTTGCTGCCGGTGAAGTTCTTTAT
>NZ_JBBKBF010000160.1:0-1012 GCF_037892625.1 Phocaeicola sp. ICN-14070
TAAAAAGGACATGCGCTTTCGCAAGCGCACAGGTTAGGCTGTCAATATACAACAGCCACTTTATCCAATGCAGCAAGTAAAACGAGTAACGTAAGTATCAACAATAAAACGAGACAACTATGAGCAATGAAGTAATGACAAGAAACAGCGAGTGGATGAACCACATCGTGGACCACCTCAACCGAATGGTTGACAATTTTGAACGTGCCGTGATGAACTACCGCCCCATGCTTGGCGGTGAGCGCTTCATGACGGACAAGGAGCTTTGCGCCAGGCTGCAACTGAGCCGAAGAACCCTGCAGGACTACCGAAACAACGGTGTCATCCCGTATATCCAGCTTGGCGGAAAGATACTCTACCGCGAGTCCGACATTCAGAAGATTCTGATGGCTAACTATCGTGAAGCGTACAGAATGAAAGGTGTGTAGGAGAATGTCCTTGATGAGTGTGTGAAATGAACAAGGCGACAACGTATAACTTACCGAGTGTGGCTGTTATAGGTTGTCGCCTCGTTTTATTGGCTATACCGAGTAGTTCGTGTTTGCCGGGTATCATTTGTGTTACCTGTATAAATCTAATACCATGCTAAAACACACTGCGGAGGTTCGCCCAAGTGGCTGGAGGCGCAAAGCCTCCAAGGAACGTTGCTTTATGGCAGGTCTATGCCATTGCGTTCTCTGTAAAGATACAGACCAGTTTAGTGCGGCTTGTCTGCTTGCCTATGACGGACTGCATAATGAACTCCCGAAAGGCTCTGCTCTCAATGCTGTCAATACGGAAGGCTACCGCAATGACGAGTTCAAGGCTATACACGTCATAGCTGATGTGGTCGTTCTTCCTGACATGACGACGCACACCCTGCTCTTTCAGAATGCCGTCCTTGAATACAGCCTTGACAGCCTTGCGCACATAGCAGCCGAATACATTATACATGTCGGCAATCTCCTGCATGGTCATCCATACAGTATCGGTCGGCATGGATACCGTTCCGCTCTCGCTGATAGTTATAACT
>NZ_JBBKBF010000161.1:0-1011 GCF_037892625.1 Phocaeicola sp. ICN-14070
GAAAAAGGACATGCGCTTTCGCAAGCGCACAGGTTAGGCTGTCAATATACAACAGCCACTTAATCCAAAGCAGCAAGTAAACCGAGTAACGTAAGTATCAACAAGAAAACGAGACAACTATGAGCAATGAAGTAATGACAAGAAACAGCGAGTGGATGAACCACATCGTGAACCACCTCAACCGAATGGTTGACAATTTTGAACGTGCCGTGATGAACTACCGCCCCATGCTTGGCGGTGAGCGGTTTATGACGGACAAGGAGCTTTGTGCCAGGCTGCAACTGAGCCGAAGAACCCTGCAGGACTACCGAAACAACGGTGTCATCCCGTATATCCAGCTTGGCGGAAAGATACTCTACCGCGAGTCCGACATTCAGAAAATTCTGATGGCTAACTATCGTGAAGCGTACAGAATGAAAGGTGGGTAGGAGAATGTCTTTGATGAGTGTGTGAAATGAACAAGGCGACAACGTATAACTTACCGAGTGTGGCTGTTATAGGTTGTCGCCTCGTTTTATTGGCTATACCGAGTTGTTCGTGTTTGCCGGGTGTTCTCCGTATGGTCTGTATAAAATCTAATACCAAGCTAAAACACTGCGGTGGCTCGCCCAAGTGGCTGGAGGCGCAAAGCCTCCAAGGAACGTTGCTTTATGGCAGGTCTATGCCATTGCATTCTCTGTAAAGATACAGACCAGTTTAGTGCGGCTTGTCTGTCTGCCGATGACGGACTGCATGATGAACTCCCGAAAGGCTCGGCTCTCACTGCTGTCAATACGGAAGGCTACCGCAATGACGAGTTCAAGGCTATACACATCATAGCTGATGAGGTCGTTCTTCCTGACATGACGACGCACACCCTGCTCTTTCAGAATGCCGTCCTTGAATACAGCCTTGACAGCCTTGCGCACATAGCAGCCGAACACATTATACATGTCGGCAATCTCCTGCATGGTCATCCATACAGTATCGGTCGGCATGGATACCGTTCCGCTCTCGCTGATAGTTATTATC
>NZ_JBBKBF010000162.1:0-943 GCF_037892625.1 Phocaeicola sp. ICN-14070
GAAGTGATTTAAACTTTTCTTTTCCTTGCACATTTTCTCAATAGCATAACGGAAAAAGCGATGTAGTTCCATGATTCCCAGTTTCTGAGCGTTGTATCAAATCGATTCAAAATAGTTCTGAAACTGTCCATCCACGCGTTTGTCCGTTCTATGGAGTATCGTTCCCTATACAACAATTCATCAAGGACTATACTGTCGTTTGTCGTTCCATTTCTTTTGTTGATACAGATGTTTGACACAATTCCATAACTTTTGAGCACGGAGCGGAGGGCTGCACAATCAAATCCGGCATCCGCATTCAGGAAAAGCCCGTCCGTTCTGATGTTGGCTTTTGCCATGTCTTCCATCATGTTCTGCATTACAGCAACAATATTGTGCGTGTCATGATGTTCCCCGCTTTTCGGAACGGACATGGCGAGAGGAAGCCCTTTCCTGTCTGTAAGATAAAGGGCATTGGTCGTCTTGCGTTTTTTCCTTCCCTGATAGCCGACTTCTTCCCCGCCGCGTATAGCCGGAGTGTGGCTTCCGTCAAGATCCACACTTGACATGTCAAGTTCCGAACGGTGCTTGTCCAAAAGTTGCAGCCAAAGCGACTTCCATTCACCTTTCTTGCTCCACTTATTGTAATGGTGAAATACAGCACCGTATTTCAGGACCTTGCCGCTGAACAGTTCTTTCACGGGAAGATATTCCCATTGGCATCCGGTCTTTAACTTATAGAGAATGGCATTGATGACTTCAATCAGACTACTTTTTGATTGAAAACCGCGTTTTGCCACAGAAAGATGAGGAAGTATTTCGTTTTTTATCGTATCTTTGTCCAATACAGCGTACATAGGTTGTTTATTATGAATGAGTTTGGTCACCCATAATATAATGAATAATTCTATTTGTACGCTGTTTGACAATATTTTAATTGATATACATAAGTTTAAATCACTTC
>NZ_JBBKBF010000163.1:0-916 GCF_037892625.1 Phocaeicola sp. ICN-14070
CCGGCATGTATCTGATAGCAGACGTTCCGGAACGTGCTACAGCCCTGCATTTCTCCATTCTGAACACGGCAGAGTTTGACTGCGTGGTGCTGAGCAACAGCGACAAGATAGAGGACATGGAACCGGATTGGGTGGCCAATGAGGAACATCTGTGTGCCGTTGTGGGCAGTTCTGTAGTGGGCAGCAAGTTGCGTGCCTGCATAACCGGAGCTTCGACCACGGCAAGCATGACATGGACGGACTTCCACTATTACAGCCAGCAGCGTGGCATGCAGCAGATAGATGCCCTGATGCACAGCCGCATCGCGAACCTGAGCTATGCAAAGTACGGGCGTAGGGACATGCAGGAACAATGCGGTGCCGGTCAGCATAACAATAACCGGACAACGGGTGGAACGGCCGACCATGGAATGACAGACACCATCGGCTATGACGAAGCGTATGTCATCAACAACAAAATCACGAATTCGCTGATTGACGGCTTGGTGCATCAGTATGCCTGGTATAAGAGCCGGGACGAATACGGACAGGCGACCGTGGTGCAGGTGAACAATATCTGCTGCCTGGGCTACGAGGACATCTACGGCAACAAGTATGACATGATGGACGGCGTGGATCTGCCGAATGACAGCGGCAACCAGGGCAAATGGCGCATCTGGATGCCTGACGGCAGTATCCGTATGGTACAGGGCAAGAAGGACAGCGGTCAGTGGATTACAGGCGTGGCGTACGGCAAGTATATGGACATGGTTCCGGTAGGTAATTTGAACGGATCATCTTCCACCTACTATACCGACATGTACTGGATAAGCACCGCTACAGTCCGTGTGGTCTATCGCGGGTGCGGCTATGCGAGTGCGAGTGGCGGTGTGTCGCATGCGAATGCGAGTTACGATGCTTCGAATATGTATGCGTA
>NZ_JBBKBF010000164.1:0-916 GCF_037892625.1 Phocaeicola sp. ICN-14070
TCGGCATGTATCTGATAGCAGACGTTCCGGAACGTGCTACAGCCCTGCATTTCTCCATTCTGAACACGGCAGAGTTTGACTGCGTGGTACTGAGCCACAGCGACAAGATAGAGGACATGGAACCGGATTGGGTGGCCAATGAGGAGCATCTGTGTGCCGTTGTGGGCAGTTCGGTGGTGGGCAGTAAACTGCGTGCCTGCATCACCGGAGCTTCGACCACGGCAAGTATGACCTGGACGGACTTCCACTACTACAGCCAGCAGCGGGGTATGCAGCAGATAGATGCGCTGATGCACAGCCGCATCGCGAACCTGAGCTATGCAAAGTACGGGCGCAGGGATATGCAGGAACAATGCGGTGCCGGTCAGCATAACAATAACCGCACAACAGGCGGAACGGCCGAACACGGGATGACAGACACCATCGGCTACGATGAAGCGTATGTCATTAACAACAAAATCACGAATTCGCTGATTGACGGCCTGGTGCACCAGTATGCCTGGTATAAGAGTCGGGACGAATACGGACAGGCGACTGTGGTGCAGGTGAACAATATCTGCTGCCTGGGCTACGAGGACATCTACGGCAACAAGTATGACATGATGGACGGCGTGGATCTGCCGAACGACAGCGGTAACGTGGGCAAATGGCGCATCTGGATGCCTGACGGCAGTATCCGTATGGTACAGGGCAAGAAGGACAGCGGTCAGTGGATTACAGGCGTGGCGCACGGCAAGTATATGGACATGATTCCGGTAGGTAATCTGAACGGATCATCTTCTACTTACTATACCGACATGTACTGGATAAGCACCGCTACAGTCCGTGTGGTCTATCGCGGGTACAACAATGCGGACGCGAATGGCGGTGTGTCGAGTGCGAGTGCGAATAACGATGCTTCGAACACGTATGCGAG
>NZ_JBBKBF010000165.1:0-897 GCF_037892625.1 Phocaeicola sp. ICN-14070
TATTCCAGCGGGGAGGTGAGAAGCACCTCTTCCTTCATCGGTTGCGGAGCCTCACGCGGATAAATGCAGGTACTGCCCAGGAACAGCAACTTCTTCACCCCGTGACGGAAACTCTCGCCAATCACGTTCTGCTGAATCTGCAAGTTCTGGTAGATGAAGTCCGCCCGATATTGCAGGTTGGCCATGATGCCTCCCACATGTGCCGCAGCCAGAATCACCGCATCCGGCTTTTCCTCATCGAAGAACTTCTTTACCGCTATCGGGTCCAGCAAATCCAGTTCCTTGTGCGAACGTCCTACCAGGTTATTATAACCTCTTTCCTTCAGGTTATTCCAGATAGCGGAACCTACCAGTCCGTGGTGTCCCGCTACATATATCTTCGCTGATTTGTCCATATTCGACAAATTAATTGTTTATTGTTTCAGAGACAGAAGAACAAAAGAACATATAATCTTCATTATTAATTCTTCGTTCTTCATTCCTCATTCTTCATTATTTCACGATTCCCTTCTCCAGATACTCTGCCAGGTTTGTGCGAATCTGTTCTCCTGCCTTTTCTACGGCCACTTTTGCCATATCCGCATCCACCATGATTTTTACCAGTTCTTCAAAGGTTGTCTTCGACGGGTTCCAGCCTAACTTAGCCTTCGCCTTTGTCGGGTCACCCCAGAGGTTCACCACGTCTGTCGGGCGGTAGAAATCCTCGCTTACCTCTACCAGGCACTTGCCGGTAGCCTTGTCGTAACCCTTTTCGTTGATACCTTCACCCTTGAATTCCAGTTCGATGCCCGCATACTTGAATGCCAGGTAACAGAATTCACGTACACTGTGCTGCACACCCGTAGCGATGACGAAATCTTCCGGCGTTTCATGCTGCAGAATCAGCCACATACATTC
>NZ_JBBKBF010000166.1:0-857 GCF_037892625.1 Phocaeicola sp. ICN-14070
GCTCAGTAGATTTTTAGTGGGGATAGCCATATAAATTTGCTATGCGGAAAAGGAAGAATTTCTTATCCGCAACACCTCTTAGATTGGCACGAAATAGTTTGATTTTGGCATTGAAAGATTCTGCCATCGCATTAGTTGAACGGTTGTTGTAGAAGTTGAGAATCTCGTCGTAGTGCTCATAGAATGTAGCGGCTATAACGTTGAATGAATGAAATCCAGCCTCTTCGACCTTGTTGTACCATCGAGCCATAGATAGACGGGCTGCATCCGTAATTGAGTTCTTTGAGAAAATCATTCTAAGAGAGTGACAAAGGCCATATGCTTTTTTTATGTCAGGGTATTCTTCAAATAGGATTTTTGCTCTTTGTTTCTGCTTCTCAGTCCACTTGTCGGCAGACTTAAACAGCAGATAACGTGAGCGTATAAGCAATTCCCTGCGGGTGTCACCGTTGGGGTATCGGTATGGAACATACTCCTTACTGTTCAACTTGGCTTCTTCCATCTCATCGTTGGCCTGCTGAATGGCATTCCAACGGTGCTTAATACGAAGCTCCTGCACTGCATCGCAAGCCAATTTCTGAATGTGAAAACGGTCTATGACGCGACGGGCTTTTGGAAATGCCGAACGAACGATCTTTCGCATGGAATCGG
The DNA here is from genome assembly GCF_037892625.1 of Phocaeicola sp. ICN-14070. Classification (NCBI taxonomy): domain Bacteria; kingdom Pseudomonadati; phylum Bacteroidota; class Bacteroidia; order Bacteroidales; family Bacteroidaceae; genus Phocaeicola; species Phocaeicola sp. ICN-14070. The sequence goes on from NZ_JBBKBF010000166.1 coordinate 652, forward strand.
ACAAATCAAGAGTTACTTCTTCAACTGCAAAACGTTTTTCCTCGTTAATACATCTCAGCACTCCAATCACATCTTCCGATTTCGTGCCTGCCACAACAGCCACCAGGGATCTTTCTCTGGTACATGCATCCCTGTTGGTTACAAACGTATACAGTTCACCATTGGAGAGCGATGATTCGTCAATGGCAATCCTAGGACCAATGTTG
>NZ_JBBKBF010000167.1:0-825 GCF_037892625.1 Phocaeicola sp. ICN-14070
CGCTTTACACTGCATTTTGGCATTCTATTTGATTTACTGTTAGCGTAGAAACTTACTTAACTAACTATTAAAATTGAAGCAATATGAAAAAGTTATTTGTAGCAGTAGCATTGGTAATGGGATTAGGAACTTCAGTTGCGTTTGCAGAAAACTTCCACGCAAGTGTAGACAGTGTAACCATTGTAAATGAGTTCAAACCCATCGAAGTAAAAGATCTTCCACAAGCTGTTCTGGATGCAGTTGCAAAAGACTATGCTGAATTTACCATCAAAGAAGCATACGTAGAAGAAGTGGAAGGAACAAAAACCTACAAAGTAGTTCTGACGGACGCAGAAGACAACACAGCCGCCGTGTTATACACTGAAAAGGGTGAAGTATTGGAATAAGCACTCACACGATTGACGGGAATGTGCCAAGTACGGCATGTTCCCGTTTTTTTATTTTTCCACTTATATGAAATAAAAAATCCTGATTCAAAATGAACCAGGATTTTTTTTCGCGGTGCGTACGGGACTCGAACCCGTGACCCCATGCGTGACAGGCATGTATTCTAACCAACTGAACTAACGCACCATTAAGTTTTTCTTTCGTTGCTTTCTCTCTCGATTGCGGTTGCAAAGGTAGGCGTTTTTTTCAAACCTACAAACTTTTTGGATGTTTTTTTTCTAACTTTTTTCAATAAAAATCATAATATACTGATTTTCAATATAGATTAAAATCATTTTTTTTCGCTTAAAAGAAGAGTCATAAAGCTACATCAAGCCGTTTCCTCCAAAATATTTACAGAACGTATCTACGAAAATAAGTAAGTTATCCCGGTTTCTT
>NZ_JBBKBF010000168.1:0-811 GCF_037892625.1 Phocaeicola sp. ICN-14070
CAAAAAATTCTTGAAAAAGATGCTTTTCTTGCTGTTGACAATATCGAATTTTCTCTTCATCCGAAATTGATAGAACATATCATTGAATGTTTTTTGAAAGAATCAGAACAGGCCCAGTTGTTGGTCACTACGCATTATGACGGACTGTTAGGAGAGGAAGATTTTCTTAGAAAAGATAATGTCTGGTTTACAGAAAAGAATCCGGATGGTTCAAGTGTATTGTATCCTCTAACCGATTTCAAGGGATTGAATAGGATTAGTTCTCTCCAAAAAGCATACAGGTTCGGTAAATTCGGTGCAATTCCTAACCTATAATCATGTACTTTTATGAAAAAATCCAGGAAATATAGTGAACCCTGAGAAAGATAAATGGGTCAATGAAATATTTGCAGACTAAAAAATGATTTAACTCATGGGCTTTCTACCAAATGTTCAAAATTTCATAAACTGCATTGGGAACAATGACGACTTCGTTTGCTTCGCTGTTCAAAAAAAGAGGAAAAGGATGCTTTTGTTCTTATATACTTAAAGATGATGTTGGACTTGCTGGTTGTAATTCAGTTTGGGCATCGCGTTATAAAATTCTTGCTATGTCTCGCCATCTGAGAGATATCGTAGATGGGGTTTGCAATTAAGAACAAGTTTGTGAGTTTTGAGTGTCTTATCTATGATACAAGAATCAAATTTCAGTGTTATGAGGTTTTTACTGTCGGTGAATTTTGAGACAGTTTAGGTAATAATTTACTTAGGGGTAAGCATTATGTGTAACCATTCTATTTTCCGCCTTGACACGCATGTTCCCTAAACCTAC
>NZ_JBBKBF010000169.1:0-724 GCF_037892625.1 Phocaeicola sp. ICN-14070
GAATTTGAACGAGAAAAAGGTCTGAAACGTACTACAATTAGCCGCTGGCTTCGTATCTTTGGGATTGAAGATAAACCAAGTCCCATTATGAGCAAGAAACTAAGTCAGACCGAGCAGGAGCTTCATGACCGTATTCATGAGCTCGAGCGGAAAATCAAGTCTCTGGAAGTAGAGTTGAAGCAGTCCAACATGGCCCGTGACGCCTACGACTACATGATTGACCTTGCGGAAAAGACCTATAACATTCCAGTAAGAAAAAACTCCGGTGCCAAGTAATCCGGGGCCTGTCTCAAGGCGGACGCCGTTACCGCGTGCGTCCGCTTTGCAGATTGCTTGGCATATCAGCACAGGGATACTACAAGCATGACTATGCCTCAAACGAGGCTGACATACTCTCTGCCAGCATTGTATTGTACTGCCTGTACGTCCGCCAGAAGGAATGTCTTCCCAAAGCGGGCTGTCGGGAACTCTACACACTCTGCCGTGAATACTTCAGGGAAAAGTTCACCATAGGACGGGACAGGTTTTACAATGTGCTCCGTTCCAACTCGCTCATGCTCAGGCGGACAAGGTACCGTCCCCGTACCACGGACTCCAGACACGGTTACCGTCTTTACAGGGATCTTGTAAACACTTCTCCCAAGTACACGCCTGCGGGCAATGGCCAGCTTGTGGTGGCGGACATCACCTATATCTATACCAGAGAAGGTTTTGCCTATCTTTC
>NZ_JBBKBF010000170.1:0-701 GCF_037892625.1 Phocaeicola sp. ICN-14070
AGATCCTTTATCGCCTTTGCGTCAAAATCCGTCTTGCGCTCCACAAGTGACTCGTAGGCTGAGTTTATTGCCAGCAACAGCTTGTCAATCTTGGCGTTCACTTCCACAGCCTCCTTGCTCTTGCCGTCAAGTCTGCTCTCACGTGGATTCCATAACTTTGGCGTACATGACAACTTGCAACCGAACTGCGCCATTGTTCGGTTGAGGGTGATGCGTCCCATGATGGGAGCCTTACCGTTCTTGTCCAATCCGCTCTTTTTAAGGTAGAGCAGCACCTTGAATTTTTCAACTTTCATCTGCTTACTTTTTTAGTTTGCAAAAATAATCAATCAGTAAGCATTCTCCGTTATTGAAAGTTGTGCAGAACGGTGCAACAAACACTGGTGACAAACTATTTGTTTTTCACCACGTTAGCAGTGCAGGTTTCGGTAACTGACCGCTAACGGTTTGGTAACTGAAATAACTCAATATCCTGCTCGGCTTTGCTTTGCAGCCAATTGGCAGAATTATGAAATATTGCTCATTCTCAACCACTTGCAGTTCATTTCTCTCATCTTCACTTTCCGTTGCTTTTGCTTAAATTGTGCACCTGGCACGTCACACGTTTGCTACGACCACCACTCTGGCTAAAGGTGTGCCGATTGAAACGGTGTCGAAAATGCTGGGGCATACGAACATTGAAACGACGCAAATCTATGCCC
>NZ_JBBKBF010000171.1:0-685 GCF_037892625.1 Phocaeicola sp. ICN-14070
TTAGGAAAATTCAGAAAGGAACACTTTGAATTCAAGTATTCACCTGTAAGAAGTTACTAATGACAAAAAAGAAATTGCCCGTTCGTTTTACGGGTCAGCACTTTACTATTGATAAAGTGCTAATAAAAGATGCAATAAGACAAGCAAATATAAGTAATCAGGATACGGTTTTAGATATTGGGGCAGGCAAGGGGTTTCTTACTGTTCATTTATTAAAAATCGCCAACAATGTTGTTGCTATTGAAAACGACACAGCTTTGGTTGAACATTTACGAAAATTATTTTCTGATGCCCGAAATGTTCAAGTTGTCGGTTGTGATTTTAGGAATTTTGCAGTTCCGAAATTTCCTTTCAAAGTGGTGTCAAATATTCCTTATGGCATTACTTCCGATATTTTCAAAATCCTGATGTTTGAGAGTCTTGGAAATTTTCTGGGAGGTTCCATTGTCCTTCAGTTAGAACCTACACAAAAGTTATTTTCGAGGAAGCTTTACAATCCATATACCGTTTTCTATCATACTTTTTTTGATTTGAAACTTGTCTATGAGGTAGGTCCTGAAAGTTTCTTTCCACCGCCAACTGTCAAATCAGCCCTGTTAAACATTAAAAGAAAACAGTTATTTTTTGATTTTAAGTTTAAAGCCAAATACTTAGCATTTATTTCCTGTCTGTTAGAGAAACCTGG
>NZ_JBBKBF010000172.1:0-706 GCF_037892625.1 Phocaeicola sp. ICN-14070
GCTCCACGCATATGCTGTGCTCCACATTTGTGAGTGCAAAGATAAGGCACGGCAATCTAAAAACAAGCGTTTTCAATTTCTGTGGCAGTATGTTGCCGGGGTTTGCCGACTTCAACGCCAAAAACAACAAGAAAAACTTGCACGACTGCAACGAATACATGAACAATGATGAGTTGAGAAATACGTTGAAGTTCTCACAACTATCTCGGTATGCAAATAAGCAAGCTACAACTAAATTGCCACGTTACACCCAATCAGTTGCATGGCTGCACTCAGTACACTTACTTTGCACCCGACAATCGGTCAATGGTGCAAACCGTGACCACTATACTAACAAATAAAACAGCATAAGCTATGGCAAGAACAAAAGATGCAGTCTTGGCTCCTGAGCAAAAGGAGCTGATGGAAAAAGAGTATTTGGATTTTGTTAAACCATCTACGTATGGCAACAAAGCCAATCCAAGTAGTTGTAATTCTCTCTATGATGATGTAGAGAACCCAGAGTTGAGAGCAATTGTAGAGAAAGTTGCTGCAACAACTCCCTATAGAGAGGAAACATCAACGAACGAGGCTCAATCGCCACCGAATCCGCAGAAGCGCATCAGTGGCAAGCAGCGCAAGGCGACATTAGAGGAGTATCAGCAGACATTCCTCCAAGTTCCAAGGATTGACGACCGCAAGCCGGTCTTCGTCAGTTCCGAAGCCG
>NZ_JBBKBF010000173.1:0-684 GCF_037892625.1 Phocaeicola sp. ICN-14070
ACTCCACGCATATGCTGTGCTCCACGTTTGTGAGTGCAAAGATAAGGCACGGCAATCTAAAGACAAGCGTTTTCAATTTCTGTGGCAGTATGTTGCCGGGGGTTGCCGACTTCAACGCCAAAAACAACAAGAAAAACTTGCACGGCTGCAACGAATACATGAACAATGATGAGTTGAGAAATACGTTGAAGTTCTCACAACTATCTCGGTATGCAAATAAGCAAGCCACAACTAAATTGCCACGTTACACCCAATCAGTTGCATGGCTGCACTCAGTACACTTACTTTGCACCCGACAATCGGTCAATGGTGCAAACCGTGACCACTATACTAACAAATAAAACAGCATAAGTTATGGCAAAAACAAAAGATGCAGTCTTGGCTCCTGGGCAAAAGGAGCTGATGGAAAAAGAGTATTTGGATTTTGTTAAACCCTCTACGTATGGCAACAAAGCCAATCCAAGTAGTTGTAATTCTCTCTATGATGATGTAGAGAACCCAGAGTTGAGAGCAATTGTAGAGAAAGTTGCTGTAACAACTCCCTATAGAGAGGAAACATCAACGAACGAGGCTCAATCGCCACCGAATCCGCAGAAGCGCATCAGTGGCAAGCAGCGCAAAGCGACATTAGAGGAGTATCAGCAGACCTTCCTCCAGGTTCCAAGGATTGACGACCGCAAGCCA
>NZ_JBBKBF010000174.1:0-676 GCF_037892625.1 Phocaeicola sp. ICN-14070
CTATTTCTTTATAAGAAAGCTGTCCTTCCCGACTTAACCGGAAAACTTCCTGCTGCCTGGGTGAGAGAGCCTCGAATGCTTTTTGTATGATATCCTTCAAGTCTTGTGATAGAAGTTCGTTTTGTGTATCTTCTGTATAGTCAATAGCATTTTTTAGCAGATGCTCTTCCAAAAGCTGTTGATGCTCCATGCTGCGAAGCTGGTTAAGAATTCGGTTTTTGGCAATGGTGTATAAGTAGGCAGAGAAAGGCTGGTCGGTTCGGATGAACTTTCGGCTGAGCCAGACATGAAGGAAGGTTTCTTGTACTATGTCTTCGGTATAGGCAGACGATTTTAAGAATTTGAAAGCAAAGAAGGTGAGCTGTGCTCTGTATAAACTGTATAATTTACAGAAAGCCTTCTCATCTCCTTCTGTCAGTAGGAAAACAAGTTTCTTCTCGCTGATGTGACTATTCGGTTTCATGTGATTTTAGTCCTAGTATAGTAAGGTGTTATAAGGGTATGCAAATGTAGTGTTTTATTTGGGAAAACAAATAATAGACCTGATTTTTTAGATCCCTTGAACTGTTAATACAATAGTTCGTTAAAAATTCGCCACGCCTAAGCGGCTCTGGCAGTAAATAAAATGAGTTCTTTGAAAAGTTTGTCAATAACTTGCGGGTCTGGGCTAATCCCA
>NZ_JBBKBF010000175.1:0-649 GCF_037892625.1 Phocaeicola sp. ICN-14070
GCAATCGTTCATATCCTCCGCATCGGCATAGAAGTTCGAGCTTTCGTCATGCAGGGGGAAATAGGTCATCTCCCCGTCCGGGTTGTTCACTTCCACCTGCTGCCCGGCCATCTCCACCTTCCGGCTCGTGGGCATCCTGGTCACCTTGGCCAATACGCGGTGGCGCTTGGACAGGATGGCATTCACATGCCCGCTCATTTTGTACGTATTGCCGAATTTGTACCCCGTCTTGTTGTCCAGGTTCGAAACATTGGCATCGTCGGCCACACTGTCGTCAAACTCAATCATCGTATAGGGCGGCTGCTTGATGGTCAGTTCCGGATAACGGGCGGCATACTTCTCCAGTTCCTCATCAGCCAGATACTTCGTCAGGGTCAGCTTGCCCCTCAGTCCCGAATGCCGGTCATCCACGGCACCCGTCTGCGTATACGTTCCGTAGTCGTAATACTTCTTCAGCAGGGTTCCGTCGTCTTCCCGGTCTATCTCCAGCACGAAGCGTTCCAGCTTGCCGCTGCCGTTCAGTCTGGCCTGGTGAAGGCGTTCCAGCATAGCGAACCCGTCGATGCCGGGGCAGTTGGTGTAGCGGTAGCCCCGCACATTATTGATGCCTTCCAGTATCAGGCCACTGTCGGACAGCTTGGTCAGATAT
>NZ_JBBKBF010000176.1:0-649 GCF_037892625.1 Phocaeicola sp. ICN-14070
GTATCTGACCAAACTGCAGGACAGCGGCCTGGTGCTGGAAGGCATCAACAACGTGCGGGGATACCGCTATACCAACTGCCCCGGCATCGACGGGTTTGCCATGCTGGAACGCCTGCACCAGGCCAAACTGAACGGCAGCGGCAAGCTGGAGCGCTTTGTGCTGGAGATAGACCGGGAAGACGACGGAACGCTGCTGAAGAAGTATTTCGATTACGGAACGTACACGCAGACGGGTGCGGTGGATGACCGCCACTCGGGCCTTCGCGGTAAGCTGACCCTGACGAAGTATCTGGCTGACGAGGAACTGGAGATGTATGCCGCCCGTTATCCGGAACTGGCCATCAAGCAGCCGCCTTATACGATGATTGAGTTTGACGACAGTGTGGCCGACGATGCCAATGTTTCGAACCTGGACAACAAGACAGGGTACAAATTCGGCAATACGTACAAAATGAGCGGGCATGTGAATGCCATCCTGTCCAAGCGCCACCGCGTATTGGCCAAGGTGACCAAGATACCCACGAGCCGGAAAGTGGAGATGGCCGGGCAGCAGGTGGAAGTGAACAACCCGGACGGGGAGATGACCTATTTCCCCCTGCATGACGAAAGCTCGAACTTCTATGCCGATGCGGAGGATATGAACGACTGT
>NZ_JBBKBF010000177.1:0-618 GCF_037892625.1 Phocaeicola sp. ICN-14070
GCATTGACAAGTCTGCAATGGAGAAGTCCGAGTACGACGGTTCTGGCAAGAAAGGTGATGATGATAATAAGACCGATGGTAACGGTACCGGCAGCAATGCCTCTTCCGGTAACATATCTGCACAGGACTGCAGACCTTCAAGGAAAAAGGAAACTGCTCCCCGTGCAGAAAAGACCAGACTAAAGGTGGGTAAGGTAATTGTTCATGAGATAGAAGACTATTACCAACTCCCGGATGGCGCAAGGCTTATGAACCGTAACGGAATGGCTGATGTGTGGGAATACAGGTTTATAGAACATGTTCGTGCTCATAACGTGGAACATGTGTACAAGGTGGCAAGGGTAAAGCTTGCAGACGGTACTTTCACTAACACGATGGAGCATCCCTTGAAAAACCTTGGAGGAATCTTTTCCCCTGATTTGCTTGCCCGTCTGCTTTGTCTGAAATATGACTTCAGTATGCCTGAAAACAGACAGATAAGACTGCTTGCAAGAGAAGGCATCCACATAAGCAACACCACGCTGAACAGCTATATCCATAACGGAATCTCCAGACTTAGGGAGTTTATGGAAGATGTCTTCAAGGAGTTTGTACAACAGGCAAAATACCTTATGGTTG
>NZ_JBBKBF010000178.1:0-559 GCF_037892625.1 Phocaeicola sp. ICN-14070
CACAGTTCTTGATTTGAGTCTGTTGCTTAATAAAATGATAGGATGATATGCTTGGACTTAGCGTTAACCTGAACTATTACCTGTTCAACGGTAATGTGGATTTGCGGAAAGGAATCTTCCGTCTGTGTGAGAGTATAAGGGAAGAGATGTCACTTGACCCGAGCGATGCATCCAATGTATATATGTTTATGTCCAGGAACCGAAAAGTTGTGAAAATACTTCATTATGAACGCGGTTTTTATGTGCTTTACGAGAAACGTCCTGTCATGGGAAAGTTCAAGAAACCTGTGTTTGATGAAGTTTCCAAATGCTACCGGATACAATGGTCGGACATGGCCTATCTTACTGAAAGTATAGTAGTTGACAAGATGTACGTCAGTCCGAAAGATTAATATTAATACATTGATTATCAATAAAATGGCACAAAATGAACGATAAAAAGTTTGCGTAACTGCCTGATTTTTCGTACCTTTATATCATGATTGATGAAAGAGCATACGAGTTACTTTGCTGCCAGCTGGGTCTGGCGAATGAGGAAAAGGCAGGGCTTCGCAAACAG
>NZ_JBBKBF010000179.1:0-544 GCF_037892625.1 Phocaeicola sp. ICN-14070
TAGAATAGGATTAGCTCTTCTCTTTTTGCTCTGCGGAAGTAGTGTCTCGGCAGAGAGTTTATATAAATACAGAGTGCAATTGACTGATAAGTCAAAGTCTGTACATTCTTTGGAACATCCTGAAACTTTTTTGTCAGAAAGGGCGCTTGCCCGTCGTGCCAGTCAGGGGGTAGCCGTCGATTCTACCGACTTGCCTGTTTGCCGTGCCTATATTGAACGCCTGGAGTCGCAGGGAGGAAAATACATCTCATCCAGCAAATGGAACAATACTGTGCTGATGCAAGTACCCGATGAGGCCGTTGCCTTGCGCTTTCTGGATAATTCATTTGTCCGCTCCATCAAAAAAGTATGGGTATCTCCAGATTCCATTATGCCCCGTAACAAAGACAGAAAGGAGCAGGTGAAGAATCAGTGGAAAAAGCAGGATGATTACTATGGAATGGGGGCCGAACAAATCAAGATTCACCATGGAGATAGCCTGCATTTGGCCGGATTTAAAGGCAAAGGGATACAGATTGCGGTCATAGATGCCGGTTTTTATAAT
>NZ_JBBKBF010000180.1:0-539 GCF_037892625.1 Phocaeicola sp. ICN-14070
TATATTTTCTCTCTAAAAACTCATCGCTCGGGGAGCGCCGTGCGGCAAGGGGCGGGAGCACCCGTCCCGACGAGCACATCTTTCAGTTATACCGATATTCCATAAGAGGGTTTCCTCCTCTGCCTGAGAAAACTTCCATAGGAGTCTTCATACCCAGTGCCCTGTGTGGTCTGGCATTGTTGTACATCGCTACGGATTTACTTACGGCTTCCTCTGCCTGTCTGAAGTCCATATCGCCCTCATTGAAAAGCCACCCGTTCTTCAGGGTGTTGTTCATCCTCTCGGCCAGGGCATTGTGAAGCGGGTCTCCCGTCTGGGTCATACTGATTCTGATGCCTTGTGAAAGCAGCAGATTCGTGTACTGCTTCGAGGCATACTGCACGCCACGGTCAGAGTGGTGTATCATGCCTTCCGTACTGATTCCGTAGGCACGGTAGGTCTCCAGAGCCATGTACATGGCTTTCAGCGGTCCCTCCGCATCCAGAGTCCTGCTCAGGCAGTATCCGACTATGTATCTGCTGTAGGCGTCAGTCACCAGT
>NZ_JBBKBF010000181.1:0-472 GCF_037892625.1 Phocaeicola sp. ICN-14070
GCAGTTACGGATTTCAGTAATACCGTCCGCATTTTTCTTTGACGCATCATACGTCTGCTTGAAGTCTACGTTCAGCAACACATGTACGCTGGCATCCGCCATTTCTTCACTCCACAAAAACTCACGCATCGGCTTGCCCGTACCCCAGAGCGTAACAGCTTCCGGTGTGATGCCGAACTTCGCCAGCTTTTCCAGAATCTCTTCGTCCGTATTACTTCCGTTTACACCTTCCACCGGGCGCAGGTTGATATCCTTGCGTACCGCATCCCAGTCGCCCTCGTTCAGGCATTTCGCCAGGTGAATCTTGCGGATCATGGCCGGCAGTACGTGACTGTTTTCCAGGTGGAAATTATCATTCGGTCCGTACAGGTTGGTCGGCATTACGGCGATGTAATTCGTGCCATACTGCAGGTTGAAGCTTTCACACATCTTCAGTCCCGCAATCTTCGCGATGGCATACGGCTCGTTCGTA
>NZ_JBBKBF010000182.1:0-472 GCF_037892625.1 Phocaeicola sp. ICN-14070
CACGAACGAGCCGTATGCCATCGCGAAGATTGCGGGACTGAAGATGTGTGAAAGCTTCAACCTGCAGTATGGCACGAATTACATCGCCGTAATGCCGACCAACCTGTACGGTCCGAATGACAACTTCCACCTGGAAAACAGCCACGTACTGCCGGCTATGATCCGCAAGATTCACCTGGCGAAATGCCTGAACGAGGGCGACTGGGATGCGGTACGCAAGGACATCAACCTGCGCCCGGTGGAAGGTGTAAACGGAAGTAATACGGACGAGGAGATTCTGGAAAAGCTGGCGAAGTTCGGCATCACACCGGAAGCGGTTACGCTTTGGGGTACGGGAAAGCCGATGCGTGAGTTTTTGTGGAGTGAAGAAATGGCGGATGCCAGCGTACATGTGTTGCTGAACGTGGATTTCAAGCAGACGTATGATGCGTCAAAGAAAAATGCGGACGGTATTACTGAAATCCGTAACTGT
>NZ_JBBKBF010000183.1:0-460 GCF_037892625.1 Phocaeicola sp. ICN-14070
GTGCATAGATTTGCGTGGTCTGAATGTTGTTGTGACCAAGCATTCTGCTGATAGTCTCTATCGGAACACCTTCTTCGAGCGTAACGAGCGATGCGAAACTGTGCCGTCCAACATGATAGACCAAATCCATACTTATGCCAGATAGTACTCGGAGACTTTTCATGTTACCTCTCAGCACTCGAAATTCCTGTGGCGGTAAAAGAGTAGGTCTTGTCGGGTCTTTGTATTTCTCCAACATGGCAAGCGCCTCTGGCAGTAACTTCACACGTGCAAGCATCTTGTTCTTCTTTCTGTGGTATTTCAGCCAAAGGCTGCCCTCCTCATCACGAAAGAGGTTTTCTTCCGTGATAGAAACAGTATCGGCATAAGCCGTGCCTGTATAGCAAGCGAAAAGAAAAAGGTCACGGGTCAAAGCCAACGATTTTCTTCGCTCTGGTATTTCGAGGTCACGAATTTTCAG
>NZ_JBBKBF010000184.1:0-425 GCF_037892625.1 Phocaeicola sp. ICN-14070
GTATTGAGCAATCAGCGACTGAGATTCATATCAGTTTGGATGAAAAGATGAGTCCAGAGTTAAGTAGTGATGCACATTATGAATCCAAGGGTTTCATGGAAGCAGTAAATGTGACAGACTTTCCGATACGAGACCACAAGGTTATACTCAAGATCCGACGTCGGCGATGGACAGATACGCGCACCGGTAAAAGCTTCAGTTTGCCGATAAGCCTCGATATAGTTGCTAAAGGCACTCGTTACTCCAAAGAATTTGGAGCTTTTTTAAAAGAAACGTATGGAGACGTCCCCAGTGACCTGCCGTACGCTTGAGGAATTCTACCACATCGACGGACATACATTTGAAAAGCAGTATAAGGAGGTGCTGAGCGGTTTCCGCTACTGGGACCAGTTGGAACACGCAGACGATTGGCTGCTTTTCCCTGA
>NZ_JBBKBF010000185.1:0-412 GCF_037892625.1 Phocaeicola sp. ICN-14070
CTTCAAATTTCAAGCCGATGGTCGGCACCACAATACTCTTCAGGATGTTTCCCTCCGCATCAGCAAACACACTGCCGATAAGCCCTGTTCCTGGAACGCTCGGGAAGCGGACACGTCTGTAACCCGACACGTCCACTTTGCACACGGAATAAGCCTTGTCCGTCGTATAGGATTCCATCAGCGTGGGCTTGCCGCTCATGATCTTGCGTTCACCCAGCCAGCCGCCCTGTGTCTCCTTGATGGCATCCAGTGTCAGTACCGTCGCCTCAGGCACCGGGGGCATTTCGTCCTCCGGATAACTGCTGTAGCAGGCGTACTTCTTGTTGTTCAAATAATCGTTGATGCCTTTGCTCCAGTAAAACGGCTCATACATCATCCAGTCTCCCTCGCTGCCGTCCAGCTTCGCCACCGT
>NZ_JBBKBF010000186.1:0-453 GCF_037892625.1 Phocaeicola sp. ICN-14070
GTAATCTTCTGATAGAATCAGATATACTATACAAGAAAAGGTCTGAACTTTTGTTCAGACCTTTTTTCGTAGCCCGTGGGGGAATCGAACCCCCCTTTCAAGAATGAAAATCTTGCGTCCTAACCGATAGACGAACGGGCCATCCTCTTGCACCGGAGTACCGTGTGCGTTATTTTTTTTCAGTAGCCCGTGGGGGAATCGAACCCCCCTTTCAAGAATGAAAATCTTGCGTCCTAACCGATAGACGAACGGGCCATCCTAGCTTTGTGTTGAGGTGTTTCTCAATCACGGGTGCAAAGGTACGCATTATTTTTGAATATGCAAGCGTTTTATGAAAAAAAATATGCATAATGATTCAGAAAAGTGCTGGAATGGCTTTTTAAGCTTGTCTGAGGGAGGTGAAAAAAAGGTTGTAGTGTACTAAATAAGTTGACATAATTTACTAAATAAGGT
>NZ_JBBKBF010000187.1:0-397 GCF_037892625.1 Phocaeicola sp. ICN-14070
ATTTCAATGCAGTGCAGACACTCAGATGACCTTGTTGAAGCAGCTTGACGCCATCATTGCGGACATTGAGTCAAGAATCGGCATCGACTACAAGAAAGGCACGCTTCCAAACTACCAGTACACTCGCCTGACATTGGCATTGTTCGTCAAGAAGCGTTATGGAACTGACGATGTGGCATTCGGTGAGCTTGACGAGCAGTTTATCCGTGAGTACATGGACTTTTGCTTGGACCAGAGAGGTCTTGCACTTGATACAGTTCGCCACTATCTCGCCATCTTGAAGAAGACCTGCCGAATAGCTTTCAAGGCAGGACACTCCGAGCGTTATCATTTCATGCACTTCAAGCTACCTCAAAAGAAAGAGAATCCACCAAAGGCATTGACACGTGAGGACTTC
>NZ_JBBKBF010000188.1:0-397 GCF_037892625.1 Phocaeicola sp. ICN-14070
GTTTCAATGCAGTGCAGACACTCAGATGACCTTGTTGAAGCAGCTTGACGCCATCATTGCGGACATTGAGTCAAGAATCGGCATCGACTACAAGAAAGGCACGCTGCCAAACTACCAGTACACTCGCCTGACATTGGGGCTGTTCGTCAAGAAGCGTTATGGAACTGACGATGTGGCATTCGGTGAGCTTGACGAGCAGTTTATCCGTGAGTACATGGACTTTTGCTTGGATGAGAGAGGTCTTGCACTTGATACAGTCCGTCACTATCTCGCCATATTGAAGAAGACCTGCCGAATAGCTTTCAAGGCAGGACACTCCGAGCGTTATCATTTCATGCACTTCAAGCTACCTCAAAAGAAAGAGAATCCACCAAAGGCATTGACACGTGAGGACTTT
>NZ_JBBKBF010000189.1:0-369 GCF_037892625.1 Phocaeicola sp. ICN-14070
CCGTACACATCCAGCAGCATCTCCCAGACAAGCTCTCCCTTGCTGTCGTATGCCTGCGTCGGCGTACCCAGGTAGTCATGCACTATCGTGTAGCGTTCCCCGTCCGTGACCTTCGCCACAGGCGTGAACGACGTTCCGTCATATACCCATGTCACAAGGCCCTCCGGCTTCTCCGTTCCGTCGTATTCCTCGCGCCCGGTCTCGTCCGTGACGAGCCTTGGTTTCCGGGCTTCGTCGGTGTCCCATTCGTGCAGCACCACGTTGCCGTCCCACCCGAAACGGTGCACGGTATCGCCCGTCCTTTTGGATATTCTTCTGCCGAGGGCATCATAGCCGAACGTTACCGTCCTGCCATCGGGAGTCCTCACT
>NZ_JBBKBF010000190.1:0-364 GCF_037892625.1 Phocaeicola sp. ICN-14070
ATGCCCTTCAGCCGTGTCCATCTTCTCCACCACGCTTTCCAGCCGGTCGTCCATGCTGCTCCAGTGCTGCAGCCCGCCGGTGAACATGCCCTCCAGCTTCGTGCCCTGGTCCTGCGTCATGGCCGTAAAGCCGCCCGCTTTCGCACTTTGGCTCGTACCGCCCTGCTGCGTCTTGTCATAACCGGTGGCTGCCGCCAGGTTGTCACGCAGGGCAAGGGCTTCATCCATATACTGCATGTACTCTTCCATCAGCGCGTTCCGTTCCGCCTCGGTCAGTTCGTTGTCCTCCATGGCCTTGCCGAACTTCTCCCACCAGCCTTTCAGTTTGTCGCTGTACATCTCACCGATCTTGTTGCTCAGCATC
>NZ_JBBKBF010000191.1:0-364 GCF_037892625.1 Phocaeicola sp. ICN-14070
GTGGCCTTCAGCCGTGTCCATCTTCTCCGCCACGCTTTCCAGCCGCTCGTCCATGCTGCTCCAGTGCTGCAGCCCGCCGGTGAACATGCCCTCCAGCTTCGTCCCCTGGTCCTGCGTCATGGCCGTAAAGCCGCCCGCTTTCGCACTCTGGCTGGTGCCGCCGGCTTCGGTCTTGTCGTAGCCCGTGGCAGCAGCCAGGTTGTCACGCAGGGCAAGGGCTTCATCCACATACTGCATGTACTCTTCAGTCAGCGCGTTCCGTTCCGCCTCGGTCAGTTCGTTGTCCTCCATCGCCTTGCCGAACTTCTCCCACCAGTCTTTCAGTTTTTCGCTGTACAGTTCACCGATCTTGTTGCTCAGCATT
>NZ_JBBKBF010000192.1:0-329 GCF_037892625.1 Phocaeicola sp. ICN-14070
TTTCAGACAAAGCAGACGGGCAAGCAAATCAGGGGAAAAGATTCCTCCAAGGTTTTTCAAGGGATGCTCCATCGTGTTAGTGAAAGTGCCGTCTGCAAGCTTTACCCTTGCCACCTTGTACACATGCTCCACGTTATGAGCACGCACATGTTCTATAAACCTGTATTCCCACACATCAGCCATTCCGTTACGCTTCATAAGCCTTGCACCATCCGGGAGTTGGTAATAGTCTTCTATTTCATGAACAATTACCTTATCCACCTTCAGCCTGGTCTTTGCTGCACGGGGAGCAGTTTCCTTTTTCCTTGAAGGCCTGCAGTTCTGTGCAG
>NZ_JBBKBF010000193.1:0-339 GCF_037892625.1 Phocaeicola sp. ICN-14070
CGCTTTGACATTTTAAGTGAAATGCCGAAGCGTTTTATTTGAAACGCCAAGACGTTTTAGATAAAACGCTTCGACGTTTTGTTCAAAACGCCAAGGCGTTTTTGAAAGAGGCTTTACGTATTCTTTATGTTGCTGATTATTAGTATGATATGATTTTCTGAAAGATGGGATTCCTTATTTTTTATCATTCAATAAATTAGGATTTACTCCTGCAAATGGTCAGATATCCATCACTCTAAAACGGGAATGTTTGGACCGGATGTCGATATTTTCGTATTTTTGCAATGATTTAATAGGGGAGGGCCCATTTTTCTGTTCCTCCTAATTTATTTTACCTAA
>NZ_JBBKBF010000194.1:0-318 GCF_037892625.1 Phocaeicola sp. ICN-14070
TTGTCCTCCACTACTGCTACGATAGCCATCACGTCCTCCGGCTTGTAGTAGGTCTTGTGGCTGATTTGCGTATAAGCCAAAGTTCCGTTGTCCCGAAGCGTCTGCACTGTCCGTGGGCAGATGTTGAGCATCTGACACACGTCCTGCGTGTCGAGCCACTTGTTCATGGTCTTGTCCTCACTGCGCTCACGGATTCTGTCCATGCGCTTCACGAAGTTCTCCAACTGGGCATCAAGATAGTTGAATGCCTCTTCCTCGAATACGATGAATCCCATACTTTTCTTTTTTCTAAGTTAATACTATGTTATATGTCGCAAA
>NZ_JBBKBF010000195.1:0-316 GCF_037892625.1 Phocaeicola sp. ICN-14070
CTCAAGAAAACGAGTCGCATAAAGGCTTTTGTCTTCAGATTCATCTCCGTACCTGCCAAGTGGATCATGACAGCAAGGCAATACGTGCTGAATATCTATACTGAGAACCGCGCTTATGCAAAACCCTTCAAAACTGGATTCGGATAAAATCCGTTCCTTATGGTTTTAATCTGCGTATTACCTCAAGTCGCATTGTGGGGGAAGGGGAAGGTGTGCAAAAATCGGACAAAATTCACGCTCATACTATCATGATGCATA
Organism: Phocaeicola sp. ICN-14070; assembly: GCF_037892625.1. Lineage (NCBI taxonomy): Bacteria > Pseudomonadati > Bacteroidota > Bacteroidia > Bacteroidales > Bacteroidaceae > Phocaeicola > Phocaeicola sp. ICN-14070. Next base: position 259 of record NZ_JBBKBF010000195.1, read on the forward strand.
GTGTTCAAGCTCTTTACTGCGATTGAGATTGCCATTGAGATTGCTTGCGGATTTGAGG
>NZ_JBBKBF010000196.1:0-306 GCF_037892625.1 Phocaeicola sp. ICN-14070
GTATCCTGCATCATCATGACCACCTTATGATGGATACGTTCAAGAATAGGTCTCGTAAGCTTAAGTCTTTTTTCCTTAATCTGCTCACCGCTGAGTTTCATTGTGCGGAACAAGTCTTCATTTCTGAACATATCACCGATAGGGTCTATTATATCCATCGCAGTTCTGTCTGATGGCAAGGCATCGACCCACAGCCTCCTGCAGTGTGTCCAGCATCCTATATGAAGCACCTTTGAGTCTTCTCCGTCGAACATCCTGTAAACCGTATATCCGTCTGTAGATACAGATCCCATAAAATGTTCAAGG